>NZ_JAWPBF010000006.1:0-263338 GCF_033341895.1 Citrobacter sp. HN-141
AGCTGATAGAAACAGAAGCCACTGGAGCACCTCAAAAACACCATCATACACTAAATCAGTAAGTTGGCAGCATCACCCTTCAGTTTATGGAGAGACCACGGAATGGAAGACAGAAGTATCAAAAGAAATGTCGCACTGGTAGAAAAGTGCGTAATGAGCAGCGTGGGTATTTATAATTTATTTAATGCCAGACCGAACAACCAATACCAACTTCATCTCTTTTCACGGCAGCCAGCCTTCAGCCAGGCGATGTCACAGACGTCATTTTCCGCGGTTTTTTTTTCACTTTCTGCGAAAAGAACCGATCGCCGCGCCGGACTGGCTTACCTGACGGAGCTGGCGGTGAAACACCCTCGCATCAAGCGGGTAGTCATTGCCGATGATGATGATGAAGCGCGGCTAATTGGCTCGCTGTCACCATCACCACTGGATGCCGTGATTAGCAAAGCATCCACGCTAAGTATGTTACAGGAAGAATTATTTGCAGCACTGGATTGTGCCAGAGGGGAAACAGAAGACACGAAGAAACTCTGGTATATCAATCAATGCCGTATGCTTAGCCTAACCGAGCGCGAAATTCTGCGCTATATGTCGAATGGCTATTCGATGCTGCAGATCGCAATTGAGCTTGAGCGAAACATTAAAACGATTCGCGCGCATAAATTTAATGTAATGTCCAAACTGGGCGTTAGTTCGGATGCCGGATTACTGGATGCTGCCGATATTCTGCTGCATGTACGCTCTGCAGAACCGTCATCTTTTCGTCGTACTGCCCCGTTATGGCGCGCTTGAGAAGAGGCGTAGTTATTGGCATGGAAAGATAAATCGATCACTGGCACACATCAACCCAGGTTGCCGCAGTCAGTTCTGCTATTCTCTCTGGCGTGATGCGAACCGCGCTGTGAGTGGCTCCAGCCGCAGGGAGCACTTCAGTGTAGTGTTTCAACGAGACATCACAGTACACCGATATGGGTGTCTCCAGGCCGAAAGGACATACGCCTCCTACGGGATGACCTGTTGCGATGACCACTTCATCGCTACTCAGCATGCGCGCTTTGGCACCAAACGTATTTTTCAGTTTTTTATTATCGAGGCGAGCATCTCCTCTGGCGACGACCAGGATAATGTCGTTTTTCACCTTGAGTGACAGCGTTTTTGCTATCTGCCCTGGTTCGACGTTATGGGCTTTTGCGGCCAGATCGACGGTGGCGGTGCTTTGATCTAATTCGATGATTTCAATATCTGGCGCATGTTGCGCTAAAAACTGCCGCACTGATTGCAAACTCACTCTTTTCTCCCTCTCGCTTATCCGCAGCCCTGTATAGCAGAAAACCGCCTGGCGTAATTTGTCATAGGGGCAGCGTTACTGTAAATATTTTATTGTAACAACAT
The DNA here is from genome assembly GCF_033341895.1 of Citrobacter sp. HN-141. NCBI lineage: Bacteria > Pseudomonadati > Pseudomonadota > Gammaproteobacteria > Enterobacterales > Enterobacteriaceae > Citrobacter > Citrobacter sp. HN-141. The sequence goes on from NZ_JAWPBF010000006.1 coordinate 1,393, forward strand.
AGCAACATTGGCAGTTTTTCGATCACCTTCACAATCAAAGAAACCGGTTACAGTAACCGGTTGCAGAATGCTGAAATGGCGATTAATACTGAAGCTGTCACTTCCTCTGTATCACATAATAAGAGCCATCTATGAAACTTAACTTTAATAGCGGTAGCGCGGGCGTCCATCCCGGCACGGTTGCGAAAAGGGGTAATGGGCCTTACGTGGTGGTGTTGATACCAGCACATGTACAGGGTTTCGCACAACAGGAGAGCGGCTATGTCTACTAACCATGCTGTGTTTAATGTGATTTTCCGCTTTGTTGAAAACTACGTTAGCCCTGTCGCCGGGCGCATTTCTTCACAACGCCATGTGATGGCAATACGTGATGGTTTCATTTCGGCGATGCCGTTTATGATTGTAGGATCTTTTCTGCTGGTTTTTGCCTATCCGCCGTTTTCGCCGGATACCACCTGGGGATTTGCCCGCGCATGGCTGGATCTGGCAAAACAATTTGAAGGCCAGATACTCACGCCGTTTGATATGACGATGGGGATCATGTCGGTCTATATATGTGCCGCCATTGCTTATAACCTGGGTAAACACTATGTGAAGTCGCATCAGCTGGATCCATTTATGTGCGCGATGCTTTCCATCATGGCGTTTTTGCTGATTGCCGCACCGAAAACCAAAGGTACGATGCCGGTTGATAGCCTGGGAGGGACGGGGATTTTCACCGCGATCCTCGTGGCGATTTATTGCGTTGAAATGATGCGCTTCCTGAAGGCGCACAACATCGGGATCCGCTTGCCCGATCAAGTGCCGCCGATGATCAAAAACTCATTTGATCTCCTGATCCCAGTACTGGTTGTGGTACTGACGCTGTACCCGCTGAGCCTGGTGATACAGTCGCAGTTTAATATGCTGATCCCTCAGGCCATTATGGCCATCTTTAAACCGCTGGTGTCTGCTGCCGATTCTCTTCCGGCGATACTGCTGGCGGTATTGATAGGCCACTTGCTGTGGTTTGCCGGGATTCACGGGGCGGCGATTGTGTCCGGGATGCTGCAAATGTTCTGGCTGACCAACCTCGGCATGAACCAATCTGCGCTGGCGCAGGGCGCGCCGTTACCGCATATCTTTATGGAAGCATTCTGGACGTTCTTCATCGTCGTGGGGGGATCGGGGGCGACGATGGGACTGGTGATTTGCTATCTGCGTAGTCGTTCGGCTCATCTACGCTCGATTGGGCGTCTGAGCGTAGTCCCCAGCATTTTTAATATTAACGAACCGGTGATTTTTGGTACGCCGATAGTGATGAATCCGGTGTTCTTTATTCCGTTCCTGCTTGCGCCGATGGTGAATGCCGTACTGGCCTGGGCGGCGATGAAGCTGGATTTGATTGGCCGCGTAATTTCTGTAGTTCCCTGGACCGCCCCGGCCCCGGTGGGGGCGGCATGGGCATTAGGCTGGGATTATCGTGCGGCGATCCTGGTGATCGTGTTGGCGCTGGTTTCTGCCATCATCTACTTCCCATTCTTTAAGGTCTATGAGAAGCAACTGTTGGCGCAGGAAAAAGAAGAAGCTCAGCGGATAGAAGAGGAAAATCAGCAGGTCGCGTAATCGTGCAGGCGAGGGGCTGTGGCTCCTCGCTTACTTTAACGTGCAGTCACCGCATTGCTGAACATCGGGCAAGCGATAGCGTTGACAGCAGGTTCTGCGTACTAACAGTCCCTCACGTGGAACGACGGTACGCCACAACGGATTATCCTGGCCACTGGATAGCTGTTTCTCAAAGAAGCAGGTTTGACGCAATGTTGTCAGCAGTTCTTCGCCTAACAGCGGCTTCATTTCCGTTAAATACCAGTGGATGAGATACCCGGTATTGCTCCAGATAAGTTTCGCGTTGATCTCACCCGTTGATTCCAGCGCCTGAACAACCGGTGTCAGGGCTGACAAAATCAGCGTTTCCATACGTTGCTGCGGTGAGAGTGCCGTGGTCTGGTGATCCTGATGTACATCTATCCAGAAACATGCGGCACGCCCGGTTTCGTGAAACTCCACATGCATATGTTCCGGCGCGACATCAATGGCTTCTTTTTGCGTCAGCAGAGCCACCATAAGCGGGGGCATCATCAGGCCGATATACCATTGCGCCCAGAGGGAGATCAGCGGTTTATTTTCGCGTACTAACGTGGGCTGGTTGCGGTAGATGTGGTCTGAATAAACGGCCAGAAGCGAACTTAGCGTTGTCGGTTGCGTCCATTCATGTAATGTCATTGCCCCTTGAGGCGGGGTTTCGTCAAGGCGAATGAAATCCAGCAAGTGTTCGCGGGTTTGGGCGATGGTCGCACGCACGGAAGCCGCCAGCGAGGGCATCTCTGCAGGGAGATGGCTGTGCCAGATGACATCTTCAACGATGGGTGCGGAACGGTAAGCCATGGCGATATAAGGATGTTAATCTAAATGATAATGATTTCTAATCCTATAGGCGAGGGTAAATGATGGCAAGATCTTTGTCGCAATATCGGGCCGTTCCGCACGGAAAACTCAGGAAGAGGTGCAGTTTATCCGCAGCTCATCGCTGACAAGGGTGTTGTTTCGCCCCATATTCTTGGCCTCATAAAGCGCTTTGTCTGCTCTGGTAATCGCGGAGTCAATATCCTGATCCACTAAAGGCGCAATGCCAATGCTGACCGTCACATTGGTTGCTACGCTCTCATTAAACATATGAGGAATCTTAAGGTCGTATACTTTCTGGCGGATGCGCTCGGCTGCGGCCTGCGCCTGCTGGGGATCGACGGCAGTCAGTAATACCATAAATTCTTCGCCACCAAAACGTGCGACCACATCCCGGGAGCGTACGGAATCACGAATCGCGGCAGAAACGCGAATCAGCGCCTGATCGCCCATCATGTGTCCGTAATGGTCGTTATAGGCTTTGAAATGATCGATATCCAGCAATAAGACGTAATGCTTTGCGTTGCTCAGTGCCAGCAACGTATCGAGTCGGTGTTGCAGCCCACGACGGTTATACAGTCCCGTCAGCGGATCGAGCATACTGAGGCCGTTCAGGGTTTCTCGCTCTTCCAGCAGTTTGTACATCAGCTGTTGGGCAAAGCCGTCGTAGCGCTTTTGGATCACATGTTGAATGGCAATCCCGGCCATAGGCAACGCCATAAAATAGAAAATTCGCAGACCATGCTCGCTACCGTTAAGCCATAAGCAGACGATGACTGAGGGTAGCGAATGTAGCGTAAAGGCGATGATATTGTTGGCAAAAGCGATAGAGCCAATAAACAGCACGCTGAGAAGTGCAATTAACAGAAAATAATAATCATTATTACCCAGTGTTGTGAATTTCAACACAATATGGGCTGCCCACAACAAGCCGAAAATGATTGAAATAAAAGGAAGATTAATTCTTTTATTCACATATTTCCCATGCCATGCCAACAGCAATGTACTGGCGGCCAGGATGAGCAACGCCGGGACAGATACGGCTTTGACGGCAAAAAGTGGGAAAACAAGCGTAAACAGCGCGGAGACTGCATTGAGAAGCAGAAACAGACGTAAAGAAAGTTGATATTTCTTAGTGCGCAGAGTTCGCCAGGATTGTACTGTCATAGGTAAATATTGTTATTTATCTGCAATATACGAAGGTGTGTTTGTAAGGAAAAAATGATGAGCGAAAAATCATTTGTTCAGGTCGTTATTGTTTTTTGATGAAAAGCTAACCGGCGAGCAATTTATCACCTTAAACTATTTATGTCATCAATCGTTAAGTAAAACTCATAGAATTGATAGCCTTTCCTGGCTGACAAATGAGAAAATTTATCATATGATATTGGTTATCATTATCAATTTCATAGGTGAAACCATGTTGCAACGTGCGCTGGGCAGTGGATGGGGGGTTTTGCTGCCGGGGATCGTGATTGCCGGGCTGGCATTTACTGACCTGTCACTCGACGCATGGAAGGCGATGATTGTATTAGGACTGCTGCTGACTTCGCTAATGCTGTACCACAAACGTTTACGGCATTTCGTTTTGTTGCCTTCATGTGCAGCACTGATCGGCGGTATTGTTCTGGTGATGATGAATGCGAATCAGGGATGAGTAACACAGAGAAGAAAACCGAAAGGAAAATAAGATAATTGGTGCGAGGGGGGGGACTCGAACCCCCACATCCTAAGGACACTAACACCTGAAGCTAGCGCGTCTACCAATTCCGCCACCTTCGCACAGTCATCTTATTTTTTTTGATATTGCCTCGTTGGTGCGAGGGGGGGGACTCGAACCCCCACATCCTAAGGACACTAACACCTGAAGCTAGCGCGTCTACCAATTCCGCCACCTTCGCACAGTGCGAGCAATATCAACGTGGATTATGGTGCGAGGGGGGGGACTTGAACCCCCACGTCCGAAAGGACACTAACACCTGAAGCTAGCGCGTCTACCAATTCCGCCACCTTCGCATACCATCGACACTCAAAAAGTATCGTTACCACGGAGGCGCATTCTAGTTGTTTTCATCTTTTCGTCAATAGTTAATTGCCCAGGACGCATTTAATTGATGTAAAAATGGGCGCTAGCCGGCGTTGCTCGGTGTCACGCCGGATGGCGGCATAAACGCCTTATCCGGCGTACATCCGTTAGGCTTTTTTCGCCTGACGCGTCATGATGGTACGATAAACCTTGAAACGACCGGTCTGCGCGATAACTTCATGGAAGCCAAACACCTCATCCAGCACCTTCGGATACGGCAGGAAGGCGTTGGCCACGATACGCAGCTCACCGCCGCTGTTCAGGTGACGAACCGCCCCGCGAATCAGCGTTTGCGCGGCATCAAGGCTGGTCTGCATGCCATCGTGGAACGGTGGGTTAGAGATGATCATATCGAAGCGGCCCGCCACGTCAGAAAAGACGTTACTGGCAATTACGTCACCTTCAATACCGTTGGCCGCAAGCGTTGCGCGACTGGCTTCAACCGCGGATGCGCTGACATCGCACAGGGTCAGGCGAACTTTCGGCGAGTGGCTGGCTAAGGCGACGGAGAGCACGCCAGCGCCACAACCGACATCCAGAACCTTGCCTTTAGTGTGCGGCGTCAGCGTTGAGAGCAGCAGCTGGCTGCCGACATCCAGGCCGTCGCGGCTAAATACGCCAGGTAAGGTTTTGATGGTCAGATTGTCGACGGTGTATTCATCCCAATATTTTTCTGCATCAAAAACGGGCTGTTTTTCCAGGCGTCCATGATAAAGACCGCAGCGACGGGCGCTGTCGACTTTATTCAGCGGTGCGTATTCGGCCAGCATCTGCTCTGCGCTGCGTACACCGCTGCGGTTCTCACCGACAACAAAAATATCGGTGCCGACGGGTAACAGCGACAGAATATTCATCAGCTGGAACTGGGCTTCCGGCTTATTCTTCGGCCAGTAGTAGATCAGCGTATCGCTGTCAGCAACATCATCGGCCTTTGCGATGAGGCTAAAGCGGACGTTATCACCCATTTGGCGGTTCAGTACCTGCCAATGGTGCAATTGCTGAGTATGCGCACGGCTGGCGGCGCTTGCGAATTGGGCTGGCAGGTCATCCTGCAAATCACCGGCAAACAGAATACGGCTTTGTTCGAAATCATCACTGTGGCGCAGCAAGACTTCACTTGCCGGGGTAAAAGCAGACATGGAGTGCTCCTTAAATTGTACAGCGGGGGATTATAGTTGTTTGATGGCGCGGATTCGACAAATTTGCTATATTTGCGCCCCTGATTACAGGAGTGTTTCGCTATGACATCCCGACGAGACTGGCAGTTACAGCAACTGGGCATTACGCAGTGGTCGCTGCGCCGTCCTGGCGCGCTGCGGGGCGAGATCGCGATTTCAATTCCTGCGCATGTCCGTTTGGTGATGGTTGCTGCACAGTTACCCGCGCTAACCGAACCGTTAATGAGTGATATTTTACACGCATTGACCGTGAGCCCGGATCAGGTTTTACAACTGACGCCTGACCGCGTCGCCATGCTGCCGCAAGGTAGCCGCTGTAATAGCTGGCGGCTGGGAACCACAGAGCCGCTGCTGCTGGAGGGCGCTCAGGTTGAGAGTCCTGCGTTTAATGAATTACGGGATAACCCAGCGGCACGCGCCGCGTTATGGCAACAAATCTGCGCATATGAACACGATTTCTTCCCTCGAACCGACTGATTTACCTGCAGCATTTCAGATTGAAAAACGCGCTCACGCCTTTCCGTGGAGTGAAAAAACATTTGCCAGCAACCAGGGCGATCGTTATCTCAACTTTCAACTGACCGTTGACGGCACGATGGCAGCCTTTGCGATTACGCAGGTCGTGCTGGATGAAGCTACGCTGTTCAACATCGCCGTTGATCCTGATTTTCAGCGCCGGGGCCTGGGGCGTGAGCTGCTGGAATACCTGATCGATGAGCTGGAAAAGCGCGGTATTCTGACGCTGTGGCTTGAGGTTCGTGCCTCGAATGCTGCGGCAATCGCATTGTATGAAAGCCTTGGCTTTAACGAGGCGACGATTCGGCGCAATTACTATCCGACAGCCGATGGTCACGAAGATGCCATCATAATGGCATTGCCAATCAGCATGTAAGACAAGGTGTAATGATGATGAAGTGGGACTGGATTTTCTTTGATGCCGACGAAACGCTGTTTACGTTTGACTCGTTTACCGGCTTACAGCGGATGTTTCTCGACTATAGCATCACCTTTACCGCTGAAGATTTTCAGGACTATCAGGCCGTGAATAAACCGCTGTGGGTGGATTATCAAAACGGCGCAATTACCTCATTACAGCTGCAGCATGCTCGTTTTCAGAGCTGGGCTGAGCGCCTGAAGGTCGAGCCAGGCCAGCTAAACGATGCATTTATTAATGCCATGGCGGAAATCTGTTCGCCGTTACCGGGTGCCGTGTCGCTGCTTAATGCGATTCGCGGTAAAGCAAAGATTGGCATCATTACCAACGGTTTTACTGCATTACAGCAAATCCGCCTTGAACGTACGGGCCTGCGCGACTATTTCGACCTGCTGGTGATTTCTGAGCAGGTGGGAGTGGCAAAACCCGATCCCCGTATTTTTGACCATGCGCTGGCGCAGGCGGGCAACCCTGACCGTTCCCGCGTGCTGATGGTGGGCGACACCGCAGAGTCCGATATTCTTGGTGGCATTAACGCCGGGCTATCCACCTGCTGGCTAAATACGCACCGCCGCGAGCAGCCAGCGGGCATTCAGCCGACCTGGACTGTCGTGTCGTTAAGCGAACTGGAGCAGCTCCTGTGTAAACACTGATTGCCTCCCCCCCATTGATGGGTAAAATAGCCGCAATTTTTCGTTTTCAACTTGCACGGCCCGTTGCCGTGCTTACCTAAGAAGATTTGACTATGACGTTGTCTCCTTATTTGCAAGAGGTGGCCAAACGCCGCACTTTTGCCATTATTTCTCACCCGGATGCCGGTAAAACGACAATTACTGAAAAGGTACTGTTATTCGGACAGGCGATTCAAACCGCCGGTACGGTAAAAGGCCGTGGCTCCAGCCAGCATGCAAAATCTGACTGGATGGAAATGGAAAAGCAGCGTGGTATCTCGATTACCACCTCTGTGATGCAGTTTCCGTATCATGACTGTCTGGTGAACCTGCTGGACACCCCGGGGCACGAAGACTTCTCCGAAGATACCTACCGTACCCTGACGGCGGTGGACTGCTGCCTGATGGTCATCGACGCCGCGAAAGGCGTTGAGGACAGGACCCGTAAACTGATGGAAGTTACCCGTCTGCGCGATACGCCGATCCTGACCTTTATGAACAAACTCGACCGTGACATCCGAGATCCAATGGAGCTGCTGGATGAAGTCGAGAACGAACTGAAAATCGGCTGCGCGCCGATCACCTGGCCGATTGGCTGCGGTAAGTTGTTCAAGGGCGTCTATCACCTGTACAAAGATGAAACGTATCTGTACCAGACCGGTAAAGGCCATACGATTCAGGAAGTGCGCATTGTTAAAGGGCTGAATAACCCTGAACTTGACGCTGCCGTAGGTGAAGACCTGGCGCAGCAGTTGCGCGACGAGCTGGAGCTGGTGCAGGGCGCGTCTAACGAGTTCGATCATGAGCTGTTCCTTGCCGGTGAAATCACCCCGGTCTTCTTCGGTACTGCGCTGGGTAACTTCGGCGTTGATCATATGCTGGATGGCTTAGTGGAGTGGGCGCCTGCGCCGATGCCGCGTAAAACCGACACCCGCGTTGTGGAAGCTTCAGAAGAGAAGTTCACCGGTTTCGTCTTTAAAATTCAGGCCAACATGGACCCGAAACACCGCGACCGTGTCGCTTTCATGCGTGTGGTTTCCGGCAAGTACGAGAAAGGCATGAAAATGCGCCAGGTACGTATTGGTAAAGACGTGGTGATCTCCGATGCGCTGACCTTTATGGCCGGTGACCGTTCTCATGTGGAAGAGGCGTATCCTGGCGATATTCTTGGTCTGCATAACCACGGCACGATCCAGATCGGCGATACCTTTACTCAGGGTGAGATGATGAAGTTCACCGGTATTCCGAACTTCGCACCGGAACTGTTCCGCCGTATCCGTCTGAAAGATCCGTTGAAGCAGAAGCAGTTACTGAAAGGGCTGGTTCAGTTGTCAGAAGAGGGCGCAGTACAGGTTTTCCGTCCGATTGCCAACAACGATCTGATCGTTGGCGCCGTCGGTGTGCTGCAGTTCGACGTGGTAGTTTCTCGTCTGAAGAGCGAATACAACGTTGAAGCAATTTATGAGTCGGTCAACGTGGCGACTGCGCGCTGGGTAGAGTGTTCTGACGTGAAAAAATTCGAAGAATTTAAGCGTAAAAACGAAATTCAGCTGGCGCTGGATGGCGGCGATAACCTCACCTATATCGCGCCGACCATGGTTAACCTGAATCTCACCCAGGAACGTTACCCTGACGTTCAGTTCCGCAAAACGCGCGAACACTAATCGGCCTTCCAGGGTGCGGTATCCGCCGTGCCCTGCAACTTTCCCTGTCTTTTAAATCCCTTGCGGAATGTTCTTAAATCCCCTGTTCTTGTTCGTTTTTTAATCAACTCAGGCATCAGCCGCGAAATCGTGAACTATATTTAACAATGTGATGACATAAATATCGGCTTTTAATGCTCTTCATTAAGCATTTTTCAGCCCCTTTAGCTGATATTTATTTCAGTCACGAGATTCGTTGCTGGTTCTGACCGCTAAGCGGCAGAACATCGCTATAAGCACAACAAACAGGAATACATCGATGACAATGACAGGACTTAAGATTTCTAAAACGCTACTGGCCGTGATGCTGACTTCCGCTGTCGCAACGGGTTCTGCTTATGCAGAAAATGCTACAATGGATAAAGCGCAATCCGGGCTCGAAAGTGCGGGGCAGAAAGTCGATAGCTCTATGAACAAAGTCGGTAATTTCATGGATGACAGCACCCTCACCGCCAAAGTAAAAGCCGCGCTGGTGGACCACGAAAGCATTAAGAGCACCGATATCTCCGTCAAAACGGACCAGAAAGTGGTGACGTTGAGTGGCTTCGTTGAAAGCCAGGCTCAGGCCGAAGAGGCCGTTAAAGTCGCGAAAGGCGTTGAGGGCGTGACCTCCGTTAGCGACAAACTGCACGTGCGTGACAGCAAAAGCACCTCCGTAAAAGGCTATGCCGGTGATACGGCCATCACCAGCGAAGTGAAAGCCAAGCTGCTGGCCGATGACATTGTCCCTTCTCGTAAAGTGAAAGTAGAGACGACCGACGGTGTGGTCCAGCTTTCAGGAACCGTCGATTCACAGGCGCAAAGTGAGCGTGCTGAGAGTATTGCTAAAGCAATTGATGGCGTGAAAAGCGTCAAAAACGACCTCAAAACTCAGTAATTCGACTTAATTCGTCCTCCTGACGTTTGTCGGGAGGCGTATTGTGCACCACACTAAAAATATCGCCGATGAGCTGCCTGAGCGCTCATATCAAGCGGTCGACATTAACTATGGTAAAGGAGAAGCATATGTTTCGATGGGGCATCATATTTCTGGTTATCGCGTTAATTGCCGCCGCTCTGGGATTTGGTGGACTGGCGGGTACTGCAGCAGGCGCTGCAAAAATTGTTTTTGTGGTGGGGATCATCCTGTTTCTGGTCAGCTTGTTCACCGGGCGTAAACGGCCCTAGCGTATCCCCTTTATTCTTCAAGTTGCAGGTGCGTTGGCTACGCGCGCTTACCCGAATCACTTACCAGAGTAAGCTCATCGGGACTCACGCCCTTGCCGCCTTCCTGTAACTCGAATTATGTTGGGGATTAGCTGTAAAGAAAAATTGCTACTAAGCCAGTCCATTGGACTGGCTTTTACGGTTTTAGCGCCGGGCAATTTGCGTTACCTTGTTGCTCTATTACAAAAAACAGGAAGGCAGAGGTGGGGCAGAGAATACCCGTCACGCTCGGTAATATAGCGCCGTTATCGTTACGTCCATTTCAACCAGGCAGTATGGCGCTGGTGTGCGAAGGCGGGGGACAACGGGGGATCTTTACCGCTGGCGTACTGGATGAGTTCATGCGTGCGCAATTTAATCCTTTCGATCTCTTCTACGGGACATCTGCTGGCGCGCAAAATCTGTCGGCCTATCTCTGTAACCAACCCGGCTACGGGCGCAAAGTGATCATGCGCTATACCACCCGACGTGAGTTTTTTGACCCGGTACGATTCGTACGCGGGGGAAATCTCATCGATCTCGACTGGCTGGTGGACTCCACCGCTGCGCAGATGCCGCTGGCGCTGGATAACGCAGAGCGCCTGTTTGAGGCAGGTAAAGCGTTTTATATGTGCGCCTGTCGGGGAGATGACTACACGCCGGACTACTTTTCGCCGAACCGGCACAATTGGCTGGATCTCATTCGCGCATCCAGTGCGATTCCGGGATTTTATCGTTCAGGGGTTGTGTTGGATGGCGTGAACTATCTGGATGGTGGAGTCAGTGATGCCATACCCGTTCAGGAGGCGGCAAAGCAAGGGGCGAAAACGCTGGTGGTTATCCGCACCGTGCCTTCGCAAATGTACTACACCCCACAATGGTTCAAACGTATGGAGCGCTGGTTGGGGGAGAGCAGTCTGCAGCCGCTGGTGAATCTGGTTCAACATCATGAAGCCAGCTACCGCGCTATTCAGCGCTTTATCGAAAAACCGCCGGGCAAGCTGCGTATTTTTGAGATCTACCCACCAAAGCCACTCCATAGTATGGCGCTGGGGAGCCGCATTCCGGCATTGCGTGAAGACTACAAAACCGGACGCCTGTGCGGGCGCTATTTTTTGGCAACGATTGGTAAACTGTTGGCGAAAAACGCGCCGTTGCCTCGTCAGACGCCGAAGATTGTGGTGCCCAGCCCGGTGGTGGTTCCACCAGCCCCCGTTGCCAACGATGCCCATGCGTCTGTTGCGAGCAGCGCGCCCCAGGCCAACGATACGACGTTTAATAATGAGGATCTGGCGTGAGTCCCCGGTTTATCGATACGCATTGCCATTTTGACTTTCCCCCCTTTACCGGCGATGAGCCAGCCAGTATTCAGCGTGCGGCTGACGTCGGTGTGCACCATATTATTGTTCCGGCAACGCAGGCGATGAACTTTTCACGCGTACTGGCGTTAGCGGAAAATTATCCTTCGTTGTATGCCGCGCTGGGCCTGCACCCCATTGTTATTGAAGATCACGGTGATGACAGTCTGGACAGGTTGCAACAGGCATTGGAGCACCGACCGCAGAAGCTGGTAGCGGTCGGTGAGATCGGGCTGGATCTCTGGCGTGACGATCCGCAGTTTGATAAGCAGGAAAGGGTGCTGGAAGCACAGCTTAAGCTGGCGAAGCGTTACGATCTTCCGGTGATCCTCCATTCGCGCCGTACCCATGACAAGCTGGCTATGCATCTTAAACGCCATGATCTCCCGCGAACCGGTGTGGTTCATGGCTTTGCCGGAAGCCTGCAACAGGCAACGCGTTTTGTACAACTGGGGTATAAGCTCGGTGTCGGTGGGACCATCACCTATCCACGCGCCAGCAAAACGCGTGAGGTGATGGCGGCGTTGCCGCTGGAATCGCTGCTGTTGGAAACCGATGCGCCGGATATGCCGCTTAACGGTTTTCAGGGCCAGCCTAATCGTCCTGAGCAGGTGGTTAGAGTTTTTACCGCATTATGCGAACTGCGCGCTGAACCCACAGATGTGATTGCTGAGGTGCTGTATCGCAATACGACGGCGTTGTTTGATGTGTGATTGGATGGCGTATCCGGCCGACAAAAGTGTGCGCTCTGTAGGCCTGATAAGCGAAGCGCATCAGGCATATCTTCGTCGGATGGCAGCTGTGTTTTTTCCGGCCTACAAATGATGTCGTCGCATCCGATAATCACAGGTACAGCGCTGGGAAAATCAAATTATCCACCCCGCGCTCGCGCAATCTTTGCGCCAGGAGTTCCACATCCTCCGGCGATGCACTCGGCCAGTCCTTCGCTTCGCCATACACCCCATGCGCATGAAAGGCATTCAGCCGCACAGGCACGTTACCTAAGCGATGAATAAACGCCGCCAGCGCATCGATATGCTGTAGATAATCCACCTGACCAGGAATCACCAACAGGCGCAGTTCCGCCAGTTTGCCCAGCCCGGACAAAAAGATAATGCTTTTTTTAATCAGCGTGTTATCGCGTCCGGTAAGCTGTCGATGACACGTGCTATCCCAGGCTTTTAGATCGAGCATTGCGCCGTCGCAAACCGGTAGCAGCTTTTGCCAGCCGGTTTCGCTCAGCATGCCGTTGCTGTCCACCAGGCAGGTCAGGTGCTGTAGCTGCGGATCGCTTTTGATCGCGCTAAACAGCGCCACTATAAACGGCAACTGGGTGGTTGCTTCGCCGCCGCTGACCGTCATTCCTTCAATAAACGGCGAGGCTTTACGAACATGCTGTAGCACCTCATCCACGCTCATGGTCAGCGTCATCGGCGTGGCCAGCTGAGGACACATATGCAGGCAGGTATCGCATTGCTGGCAAATATCAGATTGCCACCATACTTTTCCCGCGCTCAGACTTAACGCTTCATGCGGGCAATGCAGCACACATTCCCCGCAATCGTTGCAACGTCCCATCGTCCACGGGTTGTGGCAATTCTTACAGCGCAAATTGCACCCCTGCAGGAACAGGGCCAGGCGACTCCCCGGCCCGTCGACGCAGGAGAAGGGAATCAGCTTACTGACTAAAGCGCATCTGCTGTTCATGGCTGATCACTCGGGGTTGTCGTTGCAGAATACGCGTATTGCGCGCGGCTTCTTCACCCAGCCAGGTGGTGTTGGTGCGAGATCCTTCGGTGCGATATTTTTCCAGATCCGACAGGCGCACCATGTAGCCGGTCACACGGACCAGATCGTTTCCGCTGACGTTGGCGGTAAACTCGCGCATACCGGCTTTAAACGCGCCGAGGCAAAGCTGTACCAGCGCCTGCGGGTTACGTTTGATGGTTTCGTCCAGCGTGAGAATATCGCTGATCCCGGCGTGATAATACGCATGATGCGGCGCGACGGTTTGCAGATGGGTGATGGGATCGGGTTCATCACCGTAAGGCAGGCGAGCGCCCGGCGTGGTGCCGATATCAGAACTGATACCCGACTGCGCATGCAGCATCGCGCGCTGCTTCCAGCCATATTTCACCGGCGTGTTGGCCACAAAGTCAGCGAGCTGGGCGCTAATACGATAACCAAGCTGATTAGCGTACTCATCTTTGCCGTAGCGAGCGTTCTCCCCCGCCTTATCGCACAGCAGGTTTACGGCTTCTGCCAGGCCGTACATGCCAAACATAGGCACAAAACGTTCGGGATCGATCAACCCTTCCTGTACCAGGAAGCTATTCTCAAAGAAATGTGATTTCTCGTAGAGGAATTCACATCGTGAATCAATGATGACGATTTGCTGTTGGCAGTAATGCGGTAGGGTGCGCGTAAAGAAGTCATCGACAGAGGTACTGCGCTCTGCAATGGCTTTCAGATTGAGTCTGACCAGCGTACTTCCACCGCCCGCAAGTGGCAGTGAGTTGTAACAACTGACGACGCCATAGTGGCCTTTTGTGAAAATTTTATCATTTTCAGGACCGTTAGAAATGTGCGGTTTACTGCATTCGCAAATATTTTGCGCGACGTTGAGCAGCAGATCGTCAGGGGTAATTTGCGGATCATAAATAAATGTCAGATTGGGCGAAACCTGCTTTAACTCTGCATCTACGCGTAAAATTGCCCGCGTTACAGGCGTGTCGGCAGGGCCGATATTGGCGTGCATAAACGCATCAGGCAGCGTTCTGTCGAGATAACGCCAGAAACGTTTTATTCGAATATCGATCTCGTCTTGTGTTAGAATTCTAACATACGGTTGCAGCAACGTATCGAGTTGACCGAGGTACACCGGCATCGACGTCACTGACGGAACATGGTGGTAAAGAATGGTGAGTAAGGATAATGCGTCATCGAGATCCTTTGCGCCTTCCAGTTCCAGCCATGATGAACCGTTGGCCAGAAAACGCGCGTAATCGGGTAATACGTAGCGCGGTTTGAACGGAGCATGACCTTCGTACATATCGCAGATAACCCCGTCATCCAGCGCCTGGCGTGCTTGTGCAGGCAGTTGCGGATACGGCAGCGCGTTTTCAGCCTCTAGCGCCAGAAAATGGCGTTTCTGCTCAGGGCTGAGCACTGGACTGGTCACGATTTGTTGGCAGCGCTGTTGCAGCGCGAGTTCGCTTGACGTGGGCATCGTTGATTCCTTTATGTACTGAAGGTTAAGCGTCATTGTAGGAAGCAACGCAGCGCCAACCTTTGATCCGGATGCGCCTGATGTCACCGCATGTCGCCAGGAAAGGTGATTTATTTGAAGTAGATCTCATTAGAGTAATGCAAATCTGTATGTGGTTTTCATTAACTGTGATGTATATCGAAGTGTAATAGCGAGCGGATGTTAGAATACTAACAAACTCGCAAGGTGAAATTTTATACGGCGATGCCGTTGGAGAATGTTATGACCGATTTAACAGCAAGCAGCCTGCGTGCACTGAAACTGATGGACCTGACCACCCTGAATGACGACGACACCAATGAAAAAGTGATCGCGCTGTGTCATCAGGCGAAGACCCCGGTTGGCAACACTGCCGCAATCTGTATCTATCCGCGTTTCATCCCTATTGCGCGTAAGACCCTGAAAGAGCAGGGCACGCCGGACATCCGCATTGCAACCGTAACCAACTTCCCGCATGGCAACGACGACATCGAGATTGCGCTGGCTGAAACCCGCGCGGCGATTGCTTACGGTGCAGATGAAGTTGACGTGGTGTTCCCGTACCGTGCGCTGATCGCCGGTAACGAGCAGATTGGTTTCGATCTGGTTAAAGCCTGCAAAGACGCGTGTGCGGCGGCAAACGTGCTGCTGAAAGTCATCATCGAAACCGGTGAGCTGAAAGAAGAAGCACTGATTCGTAAAGCGTCTGAAATCTCCATCAAAGCCGGTGCTGATTTCATCAAAACCTCTACCGGTAAAGTGCCGGTCAATGCGACGCCGGAAAGCGCACGCATCATGATGGAAGTGATCCGCGACATGGGTGTTTCTAAAACTGTAGGTTTCAAACCGGCTGGCGGTGTGCGCACTGCAGAAGATGCACAGCAGTTCCTGTCGATTGCCGATGAACTGTTTGGCGCTGACTGGGCTGATTCTCGTCACTACCGTTTTGGCGCATCCAGCCTGCTGGCGAGCCTGCTGAAAGCGCTGGGTCATGGTGACGGTAAGAGCGCAAGCAGCTACTAAGTTTTATTGCCCATCGTAGGCCGGATAAGGCGCAAGCCGCCATCCGGCATGAATACGACTTGCCGGGTGGCGCATTGCTTACCCGGCCCATAATCGGGAGGTTCCCTTGTTTCTCGCACAAGAAATTATTCGTAAAAAACGTGATGGTCATGCGCTGAGCGATGAAGAAATTCGTTTCTTTATCAATGGTATTCGCGACAACACCATCTCTGAAGGGCAAATCGCCGCCCTGGCGATGACCATTTTCTTCCACGATATGACAATGCCTGAGCGAGTTTCGCTGACCATGGCAATGCGTGATTCAGGAACCGTGCTGGACTGGAAAAGCCTGCAGCTGAACGGCCCGATTGTGGATAAACACTCCACCGGCGGCGTGGGTGACGTAACATCACTGATGCTAGGCCCGATGGTCGCAGCGTGCGGCGGCTATATTCCGATGATCTCTGGGCGTGGCCTGGGGCATACCGGCGGTACGCTCGATAAACTGGAAGCGATTCCTGGATTTGGCATCTTCCCGGACGACGCGCGTTTCCGTGAAATTATTAAAGACGTGGGTGTAGCGATTATTGGGCAAACCAGCTCGCTCGCACCAGCGGATAAACGTTTTTATGCCACCCGCGATATTACCGCGACGGTGGATTCCATCCCGCTGATTACCGGTTCCATTCTGGCGAAAAAACTGGCGGAAGGGCTGGATGCGCTGGTGATGGATGTGAAAGTGGGCAGCGGCGCCTTTATGCCGACCTACGAGCTTTCTGAAGCTCTCGCTGAAGCGATTGTTGGTGTGGCAAACGGTGCGGGTGTACGTACCACCGCGCTGTTAACCGATATGAACCAGGTGCTGGCCTCCAGCGCAGGTAACGCGGTCGAAGTTCGCGAAGCGGTGCAGTTCCTGACCGGTGAATACCGCAATCCACGTCTGTTAGACGTCACCATGGCGCTGTGCGTGGAAATGCTGATCTCCGGCAATCTGGCGAAAGATGACGCCGAAGCCCGTGCGAAATTGCAGGCCGTACTGGATAACGGTAAAGCGGCAGAAATTTTTGGCCGCATGGTTGCGGCGCAGAAAGGCCCAACCGACTTCGTGGAAAACTATGCGAAGTACCTGCCGACGGCAATGCTCAGCAAAGCGGTATATGCTGATACCGAAGGTTTTGTCAGCGCAATGGATACCCGTGCGCTGGGTATGGCGGTCGTTTCCATGGGCGGCGGTCGTCGTCAGGCTTCGGACACCATTGATTACAGCGTCGGTTTCACCGACATGGCGCGTCTGGGCGACAGTGTAGACGGACAGCGTCCGCTGGCGGTAATCCACGCCAAAGACGAAGCCAGCTGGCAGGAAGCGGCGAAAGCGGTCAAAGCGGCAATCAGCCTTGACGACAAAGCGCCAGAAATTACACCGACAGTCTATCGTCGTATAACCGATTAACTGTATACTGATCTGATCGCTTTTTTGCGGCGCAGATGTATGGAGAACAAGATGAAACGTGCATTTATTATGGTGCTGGACTCCTTTGGTATTGGTGCGACTGAAGATGCGGATCGCTTTGGCGACGTAGGTTCAGACACTATGGGACACATTGCAGAAGCCTGTGCGAAAGGTGAAGCTGACAATGGTCGCAAAGGTCCACTGAATCTGCCTAACCTGACCCGTCTGGGCCTGGTGAAAGCTCACGAAGGTTCTACCGGTAAAATTGCTGCTGGTATGGACGGTAACGCGGAAGTGATTGGTGCCTACGCATGGGCGCATGAACTCTCTTCCGGGAAAGACACGCCGTCTGGCCACTGGGAAATCGCGGGTGTCCCGGTTCTGTTTGACTGGGGATATTTCTCCGATCATGAAAACAGCTTCCCGCAAGAACTGCTGGATAAACTGGTAAAACGTGCCAACCTGCCGGGCTACCTCGGCAACTGTCACTCTTCCGGTACCGTTATTCTGGACCAACTGGGTGAAGAGCATATGAAAACCGGCAAGCCGATTTTCTATACCTCCGCTGACTCCGTGTTCCAGATTGCCTGCCACGAAGAGACGTTTGGCCTGGATAAACTCTACGAGTTGTGCGAAATCGCACGTGAAGAGCTGACCGAAGGTGGTTACAACATCGGTCGCGTTATCGCACGTCCGTTTATCGGTGATAAAGCCGGTAACTTCCAGCGTACCGGTAACCGTCACGACCTGGCCGTTGAGCCGCCAGCACCGACCGTGCTGCAGAAACTGGTCGATGAGAAAAAAGGTCATGTCGTGTCCGTGGGTAAGATTGCGGACATCTACGCGAACTGCGGTATCACTAAAAAAGTGAAAGCCACCGGTCTGGACGCGCTGTTCGACGCTACCATCAAAGAGATGAAAGAAGCGGGTGATGAGACAATCGTCTTCACTAACTTTGTTGATTTTGACTCTTCCTGGGGCCACCGTCGCGATATCGCTGGCTATGCTGCCGGTCTGGAGTTGTTCGACCGCCGTCTGCCTGAGTTGATGGAGCTGGTAGGTGAAGATGACATTCTGATCCTGACCGCTGACCACGGCTGTGACCCGAGCTGGACCGGGACCGACCATACCCGTGAACACATTCCGGTGCTGATTTACGGCCCGAAAGTGAAACCGGGTTCTTTAGGCCACCGTGAAACCTTCGCGGATATCGGTCAGACGCTGGCGAGCTACTTTGGTACGTCGCCGATGGACTACGGTAAAAACATGCTGTAATACCCATTGTCTTTCGCGCTGTCGATGCGTTGACTTCATTCGCTCACCCCGGTCACATAGTGAATCTATGCTCCCGGGGATTCACGAATTCGTCGCCTTTCTACATCGCGAAATCCTTAGGGTATTTCACTGTTTTGCATACGTTTTGTAGGCCTGATAGGCGTAGCCGCCATCAGGCAATAACAACAAGATAAGGACAAAAAATGGCAACTCCACATATTAATGCAGAAATGGGTGATTTCGCTGACGTCGTATTGATGCCGGGCGACCCGCTGCGTGCAAAGCATATTGCTGAAACTTTCCTCGAAGATGTTCGTGAAGTGAATAACGTTCGCGGCATGTTAGGTTTCACCGGTACTTACAAAGGCCGTAAGATTTCCGTTATGGGTCACGGTATGGGTATCCCGTCCTGCTCCATCTACACCAAAGAGCTGATCACCGATTTCGGCGTGAAGAAAATCATTCGCGTAGGCTCCTGCGGTGCTGTGCGTATGGACGTTAAACTGCGTGATGTGGTTATCGGCATGGGTGCATGCACCGATTCCAAAGTTAACCGTATCCGCTTTAAAGATCATGACTTTGCAGCTATCGCTGATTTCGACATGGTGCGCAACGCAGTTGATGCGGCAAAAGCGCTGGGCGTTGACGCGCGCGTGGGCAACCTGTTCTCCGCTGACCTGTTCTACTCTCCGGACGGTGAAATGTTCGACGTGATGGAAAAGTACGGCGTACTGGGCGTGGAAATGGAAGCGGCGGGTATCTATGGTGTTGCGGCTGAGTTTGGTGCGAAAGCACTGACCATCTGTACCGTGTCCGACCATATCCGTACTCACGAGCAGACCACTGCCGCTGAACGTCAGACGACCTTCAACGACATGATCAAAATCGCACTGGAATCCGTTCTGCTGGGCGATAAAGAGTAAGCGTTGTTTTGCCCGGTGGCGCTGCGCTGGCCGGGCCTGCCATTCTTCTCGTAGGCCGGATAAGGCATCGCCGCCATCCGGCATTTTTCTGGCCAGTGCTTAACGCACCGCCCCGGCAATCCATGCCGACAGCTCGCGTAACTCTTTCTCCTGCTGTGGGAAATCAACCAGCAGCGCCTCGCACTCCTGTTGCAGCCTATCCGCCCGATACAAACACCCTTGCAGACGACCCGCCAGCGCTTCTAACGGCGCGGGATTGAGGCTGTCGGTAAACACCTGCGTGCGTGTGATGTGACCTTTCTCCACGTCAAAATGCAGCTCGACGCCGCCCCAGGTGAAGCGTTCGTCCAGCAGATGTGAAAACGCTGGAGCTTGACCAAAGTTCCACTCCCAACTGCTTTGGCGGGCGAAGGTTTCGGCAAAATTCGGCAGGTCCGGCGTTTTATCGGGAGAGATAATTTCGGCGTCTACGCGTTCGCCGTAGTGTTCAAAAAAGGCTTCTGTAACAGCCTGACACACCTGTTCGTGGGTAATGCCCGGTGACAGCTCAGTCAAATTGGCAACTCGCGAGCGCACAGAGGTAATCCCTTTTGCGGCAAGTTTCTTTTTATCGGGGTTCAGGTAGTTGGCCAGTCGACTGAGATCGGCATTTAGCAGCAGCGTGCCGTGGTGAAATCCGCGATCTTTCGTTTCCCGATATGCGGAACCAGAGACTTTGCGATCGCCCTCGGCGGTTTTAACCACCAGATCGTTACGCCCGGAGGCATCGGCGTTTACACCCAGCGAATTCAACGCATTCAGTACGATAGCCGTGGAGATGGTTTTGTCATACTCCGGTTTGCCGGCCATAAAGGTAAAGCAGGTATTCCCGAGATCATGAAATACCGCGCCACCGCCGCTGCTGCGACGTGCCAACCGCACGTTGTCCTCTTCCATTCGGCGGGTGTTACACTCTTTCCATGGGTTTTGCGCACGGCCAATAACCACCGTATCGGCGTTACGCCATAAAAACAGGACGCGCTGCGTGGCGGGCATCTGGCGGAAAATGCACTCTTCAACGGCCAGGTTAAACCAGGGATCGTGAGAGTCAGAGATAAGCAGGCGTAGTGTGGTCATGGTCGATTTCCTTTCTTTGAATTACTCTTTTTTCTCGTTGTCTTCTTCCTGTACCGGTTTGTTGGCGGTCAGCAGGAAAGGGGATTGCTGCCAGCGGGTACGCTTGCCTTGCAATAATGTACGTGTGAGGACTACGCCAATAGCCAGTGACAGGAGCAGCATCAGGCGTAAGATGTTGGTGGTGTTGTCTACCTGCTTCGCTTCGGTAGCAAGCGTGTGGGTGTCGAGTGTCAGGCGCAGATAACCCAGTGGGCCGTTTCTCCCCTGAATGGGCTCAACGATTTGCTGATTAAAATAGCCCCCGGCTTTTTTGCCATCGAGCGCCAGTCGGTCACGGACGTTGACGCTCTCACCAGTGCGGGTAATCAGATCGCCCTGTTCATCGTACACCCCGGCATCCAGAATGCGGCTACTCTCCGTTAACTGCGTGAGTACGGCTTTGATGCGTTTTTCATCCGGTGTTTCGGTACGCATCAGCGGCGCGACGTTTAAGGTGACCTGGCGGGCCAGTGTACGCGCCAGTTCTTCCAGCTGCGGATTACGTTGCTGCTGGTGGCTTTGACTAAACCAGGAAGCCCCCTGCATCAGAGCGACGAGCAGCGCGAGACAGGACAATACAATCACTGCACGATGAAGTCGGAATTTCAGTTTTGCGCGAGCCATATTCCACCTGCTGAAAATTTGAGGCTTAATGTTGCCAGAAGCGCTGGTTACAGGGTAGCCTCATGCGTTATTTTCCGCTGGATGATTCCGACCCGAACGATTTTACAGGAGCTTTAATGCCTAACATTACCTGGTGCGATCTACCCGAAGATGTCTCTCTGTGGCCAGGTCTGCCCCTTTCTTTAAGCGGTGATGAAGTCATGCCGCTGGACTACCACGCGGGCCGCAGTGGCTGGCTGCTGTATGGTCGTGGGCTGGATAAACAGCGTTTAACGCAATACCAGAGCAAACTGGGTGCGGCGATGGTGATCGTTGCGGCCTGGTGCGTCGAGGATTATCAGGTGATTCGCCTCGCGGGGTCGTTAACACCGCGCGCGACAAAACTGGCGCACGACGCCAAACTGGATGTTGCGCCATTAGGTAAAATCCCCCATCTGCGTACGCCAGGACTACTGGTGATGGATATGGACTCTACGGCTATCCAGATCGAATGTATCGACGAAATCGCCAAACTGGCCGGAACGGGCGAAATGGTTGCGGAAGTGACCGAACGCGCGATGCGCGGCGAGCTGGATTTTACCGCCAGCCTGCGTAGCCGCGTGGCGACGCTGAAGGGCGCTGATGCCAATATTTTACATCAGGTGCGCGAAACGTTACCGCTGATGCCTGGCCTGACGCAACTGGTGTTAAAACTGGAAACGCTCGGCTGGAAAGTGGCTATCGCCTCCGGCGGCTTTACCTTCTTCGCCGATTATCTGCGTAACAAACTGCGTCTGACGGCGGCTGTGGCAAACGAGCTGGAGATCATGGACGGTAAATTCACCGGCAACGTGATCGGCGATATCGTTGATGCGCAGTACAAAGCCAGTACCCTGACCCGACTGGCGCAGGAGTATGAGATCCCGATGGCGCAGACAGTAGCCATCGGCGACGGCGCCAACGATCTGCCGATGATCAAAACGGCCGGGCTGGGCATTGCGTATCATGCTAAACCCAAAGTGAATGAAAAGACGGAGATTACTATCCGTCACGCTGACCTGATGGGCGTGTTCTGCATTCTCTCCGGCAGCATGAACCAGAAATAATGAGGTAAAACGTGGCAAAAGCTCCAAAACGCGCCTTTGTTTGTAATGAATGTGGGGCCGATTACCCACGCTGGCAGGGGCAATGTAGCGCCTGTCAGGCCTGGAACACCATTACTGAGGTACGCCTTGCGGCATCGCCGACGGTGGCGCGTAACGAGCGGCTCAGCGGCTACGCCGGGAATGCGGGTGTCGCAAAGGTGCAGAAGCTGTCTGATATCAGCCTTGAGGAGCTGCCGCGTTTTTCGACCGGTTTTAAAGAGTTCGATCGCGTACTGGGCGGCGGTGTGGTGCCGGGTAGTGCCATTCTGATTGGTGGCAACCCCGGCGCGGGGAAGTCGACGCTGCTGCTACAAACGTTGTGTAAGCTTGCCGAGCAGATGAAAACCTTGTACGTCACAGGGGAAGAATCTTTGCAGCAGGTCGCGATGCGTGCACATCGACTGGGTCTGCCGACGGCGAATCTGAATATGCTGTCGGAAACCAGCATTGAGCAAATTTGCCTGATTGCGGAAGAAGAACAACCGAAGCTGATGGTTATCGACTCCATTCAGGTGATGCATATGGCGGATATTCAGTCTTCACCAGGCAGCGTGGCGCAGGTGCGGGAAACCGCCGCTTACCTGACGCGCTTTGCTAAAACGCGTGGTGTAGCGATTGTGATGGTCGGCCATGTCACCAAAGACGGGTCGCTGGCCGGGCCAAAGGTGTTGGAGCACTGTATTGACTGCTCGGTGCTGCTTGACGGTGACGCCGACTCCCGTTTTCGTACCCTGCGTAGCCATAAAAACCGCTTTGGCGCGGTGAATGAGCTGGGCGTCTTCGCGATGACCGAACAGGGACTGCGCGAAGTCAGCAACCCTTCCGCTATCTTCTTAAGCCGTGGCGATGAGGTCACCTCCGGCAGTTCGGTGATGGTGGTCTGGGAAGGCACGCGCCCGCTGCTGGTAGAGATTCAGGCACTGGTCGATCACTCGATGATGGCGAATCCTCGGCGCGTAGCGGTCGGGCTGGAACAAAACCGCCTGGCGATTTTACTGGCGGTGCTGCACCGCCACGGCGGCCTGCAAATGTCTGACCAAGACGTGTTCGTCAACGTGGTTGGCGGCGTCAAAGTCACCGAAACCAGTGCAGACCTGGCGCTGCTGTTGGCAATGGTTTCCAGCCTGCGCGACAGGCCGTTACCACACGATCTCGTGGTCTTTGGCGAAGTGGGGCTGGCAGGTGAAATTCGCCCGGTTCCCAGCGGTCTGGAGCGTATTTCGGAAGCCGCGAAGCACGGCTTCCGTCGGGCGATTGTGCCTGCCGCCAACGTACCGAAAAAAGTACCGGAAGGGATGCAGGTTTTTGGTGTTAAAAAACTTTCTGACGCGCTAAGCGTGTTTGACGACTTATAATTCATTACCCGTCGTCTTTCTGTCGGCAGGTGCGTTGGCTGCGTTCCTGCCAACAGAAATCCATAGGGCAATTATTTGTTTCACCCTGTAGGCCTGATAAGCGAAGCGCCATCAGGCAGTGTTACGCGATTTTTCCAGCAGGAGGCTCTTGTGTCATTTGATTATCTGAAAACCGCCATTAAGCAAAAGGGCTGTACCCTGCAACAAGTGGCGGATGCCAGTGGCATGACCAAGGGCTATCTCAGCCAGTTGTTGAATGCCAAAATCAAAAGCCCCAGCGCGCAAAAACTGGAGGCGCTGCACCGTTTTCTCGGATTGGAATTTCCTCGCCAGCAGAAAAACATCGGCGTGGTCTTCGGTAAGTTTTATCCGCTGCATACCGGTCATATCTATCTTATCCAGCGCGCCTGTAGTCAGGTTGATGAACTGCATATCATCATGGGCTATGACGACACGCGCGACCGCAGTCTGTTTGAAGACAGCGCCATGTCACAACAGCCAACGGTCTCCGATCGTCTGCGCTGGCTGTTGCAGACCTTCAAATATCAGAAAAATATCCGTATTCATGCCTTCAATGAAGAGGGCATGGAGCCGTACCCGCACGGTTGGGATGTCTGGAGCAACGGGATCAAAACGTTTATG
The DNA here is from genome assembly GCF_033341895.1 of Citrobacter sp. HN-141. NCBI lineage: Bacteria > Pseudomonadati > Pseudomonadota > Gammaproteobacteria > Enterobacterales > Enterobacteriaceae > Citrobacter > Citrobacter sp. HN-141. The sequence continues at coordinate 25,747 of NZ_JAWPBF010000006.1, forward strand.
CAGGAGAAGGGGATTCAGCCTAACTGGATCTACACCTCTGAAGAGTCAGATGCCCCGCAGTATCTCGAACATCTGGGGATCGAAACCGTGCTGGTTGATCCCAAACGGACATTTATGAGTATCAGCGGCGGGCAAATTCGAGAAAACCCATTCCGCTACTGGGAATATATCCCAACTGAAGTGAAACCGTTTTTCGTGCGCACCGTGGCGATCCTCGGTGGAGAGTCGAGCGGCAAATCGACGCTGGTGAATAAGCTCGCCAACATCTTTAACACCACCAGTGCGTGGGAATATGGCCGTGATTACGTCTTTTCTCATTTGGGGGGCGATGAGATGGCGTTGCAGTACTCGGACTACGATAAGATTGCGCTGGGACAGGCACAGTACATTGATTTTGCGGTGAAATATGCCAATAAGGTGGCATTTATCGACACTGACTTTGTGACCACTCAGGCATTCTGTAAAAAGTACGAAGGGCGTGAGCATCCGTTTGTGCAGGCATTGATTGACGAATACCGCTTTGACCTGGTGATCCTGCTGGAAAACAACACCCCGTGGGTGGCGGATGGATTACGCAGCCTTGGGAGTTCGGTTGACCGTAAGGCATTTCAGTCCCTGCTGGTGGAGATGCTACAGGAAAACAACATCGATTTTGTCCACGTGGAAGAGCCTGACTATGATGGCCGGTTCCTGCGCTGTGTGGAGTTGGTGAAAGAACTGATGGGTGAGCAGAGGTAGGTTTTAATGCCGGATGGCGCTGCGCTTATCTGGCCTACAAGTCGCACTAACCTCGTAGGCCGGATAAGGTGGAACGCCGCCATCCGGCGCTTAACGGCAATTACTTAGCAATACGCTTGTACTTGATACGCTTCGGCTCCAGCGCATCAGCGCCCAGCGTGCGTTTTTTGTACTCTTCGTATTCGGTAAAGTTACCTTCAAAGAACTCGACTTTACCTTCATCCTGGTAATCCAGAATGTGGGTGGCGATACGGTCGAGGAACCAACGGTCGTGCGAGATAACCATTGCGCAGCCCGGGAACTCCAGCAGGGCGTTTTCCAGCGCGCGCAGGGTTTCGATATCCAGGTCGTTGGTCGGTTCATCGAGCAGCAGCATATTACCGCCAACCTGCAGCAGTTTCGCCAGGTGCAGACGACCACGCTCACCGCCGGACAGTTCGCCTACGCGTTTACCCTGATCAACACCTTTAAAGTTGAAGCGGCCTACGTAGGCACGGCTTGGCATTTCGGTGTTGCCGATACGCATAATATCCAGCCCGCCGGAGACTTCTTCCCACACGGTTTTGCTGTTGTCCATGGCATCACGGAACTGGTCAACAGACGCCAGCTTCACGGTTTCACCCAGCTCAATGGTGCCGCTGTCAGGCTGTTCCTGACCGGACATCATGCGGAACAGGGTGGATTTACCTGCACCGTTCGGGCCGATGATACCGACAATGGCCCCTTTCGGTACTGAGAAGCTCAAATCGTCAATCAGTACGCGATCGCCGTAGGATTTACGCAGATTGGTCACTTCAACGACTTTATCGCCCAGACGCGGTCCTGGTGGAATAAACAGTTCGTTGGTTTCGTTACGTTTCTGGTATTCGGTATTGTTGAGTTCTTCAAAGCGTGCCAGACGGGCTTTGCCCTTAGACTGACGGCCTTTAGCACCCTGGCGTACCCACTCCAGCTCTTTCTCAATGGATTTACGACGAGCGGCTTCCTGAGAGGCTTCCTGAGCCAGACGCTGATCTTTCTGTTCCAGCCATGAGGAGTAGTTACCTTCCCACGGAATACCTTCACCACGGTCAAGCTCCAGAATCCAACCGGCTACGTTATCGAGGAAGTAACGGTCGTGGGTAATCGCCACCACGGTGCCTTCGAAATCGTGCAGGAAGCGTTCCAGCCACGCCACGGATTCGGCATCCAGGTGGTTCGTCGGTTCGTCGAGCAGCAGCATGTCTGGTTTTTCCAGCAGCAGGCGGCACAGTGCGACGCGGCGACGTTCACCACCGGAGAGCTTCTCAATTTTGGCATCCCAGTCCGGCAGACGGAGTGCGTCAGCGGCACGCTCCAGTTGCACGTTCAGGTTGTGACCGTCATGTGCCTGAATGATTTCTTCGAACTTACCCTGTTGTGCGGCAAGTTTATCGAAGTCGGCGTCTGGCTCTGCGTACTTGGCGTACACTTCATCCAGGCCTTTCAGTGCGTTGACCACTTCGGCAACCGCTTCTTCAACGGATTCACGAACAGTGTGTTCCGGGTTCAGCTTCGGTTCCTGTGGCAGGTAACCGATCTTGATACCCGGCTGCGGACGTGCTTCACCCTCGATATCGGTATCAATGCCGGCCATGATGCGCAGCAGGGTAGATTTACCCGCACCGTTCAGACCGAGCACCCCAATTTTGGCGCCAGGGAAGAAGCTCAGAGAGATGTTTTTAAGAATATGACGTTTCGGCGGAACGACTTTGCCGACACGATGCATGGTATAAACGAATTGAGCCACGTGGACTTCGCCTCTTTTATAGTGATGAATAGAGTTTTCAAAGGCGAAGTGTAGCCTTTTTCATTGCTCAATCCCAGCCAGCAGATCTCACTCGCAACAAAAGTAAAAAAGTGTCCGTAACGTGGCGCATTCTGCAATGTCTGGTTAGCATGAATGAATTAAGCGGCACGATGCTGCACAGACGTAAATGACAAGAGGAAGAGCTTGTGGACAAAGCCAAACAATTTACCTGGCGCCTGCTGGCGGCCAGCGTATGTCTGCTGACGGTCAGTCAAGTGGCGCGAGCCGATTCCCTGGATGAGCAGCGCAATCGCTATGCGCAAATTAAGCAGGCCTGGGATAACCGACAAATGGACGTCGTAGAGCAGATGATGCCCGGCCTGAAGAACTATCCTCTGTATCCCTATCTGGAATATCGCCAGATCACTGACGATCTGATGAATCAGCCGACGATTACCGTCACCAATTTTGTGCGCGCCAACCCGACGCTGCCTCCAGCGCGTACGCTGCAATCGCGTTTCGTGAATGAACTGGCGCGCCGCGAAGACTGGCGTGGACTGCTGGCGTTCAGCCCGGATAAGCCTGGCACTACCGAGGCGCAATGTAACTACTACTATGCGAAATGGAGCACCGGACAAACCGATGAAGCCTGGCAGGGTGCAAAAGAGCTGTGGTTAACCGGCAAAAGCCAGCCGAATGCGTGTGACAAATTATTCGGCGTATGGCGCGCCTCAGGCACTCAGGACCCGCTGGCGTATCTGGAGCGTATTCGTCTGGCGATGAAAGCGGGGAATACCGGTTTGGTGACCGCGTTAGCTGGACAGATGCCTGCGCAATACCAAACCATTGCCTCTGCGATCATCTCGCTGGCCAACGATCCAAATTCGGTGATGACCTTTGCGCGTACCACCGGCGCGACGGATTTCACCCGACAGATGGCGGCGGTGGCCTTTGCCAGCGTGGCGCGTCAGGATGTGGAAAATGCGCGTTTGATGATCCCTTCATTGGCGCAAGCGCAACAGCTTAATGACGATCAAATTCAGGAGCTGCGCGATATCGTTGCCTGGCGTCTGATGGGTAATGATGTGACCGATGAGCAGGCGAAATGGCGCGATGATGCGATTATGCGCTCCAATTCCACCTCGCTTGTGGAGCGCCGCGTGCGTATGGCGCTGGGAACCGGCGATCGTCGTGGCCTGAATACCTGGCTGGCGCGTTTGCCAATGGAAGCAAAAGAAAAAGATGAGTGGCGCTACTGGCAGGCGGATCTGCTGCTGGAGCGGGGACGCAATGATGAAGCGAAAGAGATCCTGCATCAGCTCATGCAGCAGCGCGGATTCTACCCGATGGTGGCGGCACAGCGTCTGGGCGAAGAGTACGCGCTGAAAGTGGATAAAGCCCCTGCCAACGTTGACTCTGCGTTAATTCAGGGGCCGGAAATGGCGCGAGTTCGTGAACTGATGTACTGGAACCTGGACAATACCGCGCGCAGTGAATGGGCGAATCTGGTCACCAGCCGTACCAGGTCCGAGCAGGCTCAACTGGCGCGTTACGCGTTCAACAATCACTGGTGGGATCTGAGCGTTCAGGCGACGATCGCCGGTAAGCTGTGGGATCATCTGGAAGAGCGCTTCCCGTTGGCCTATAAAGATCTTTTTACCCGTTACACCAGCGGCAAGGATATTCCGCCAAGCTATGCAATGGCGATAGCGCGTCAGGAAAGTGCCTGGAACCCGAAAGTGAAATCACCGGTCGGCGCCAGCGGGCTGATGCAGATTATGCCGGGCACGGCGACACATACGGTGAAAATGTTCTCGATTCCCGGTTACAGCAGCCCAAATCAGTTGTTAGATCCTGATACCAATATCAACATCGGTACCAGCTATTTGCAGTACGTGTATCAGCAATTTGGCAACAACCGTATCTTTGCTTCTGCGGCGTATAACGCAGGTCCGGGACGCGTTCGCACCTGGCTTGGTAATAGCGCAGGTCGTATTGATGCCGTGGCGTTTGTCGAAAGTATTCCGTTCTCGGAAACGCGAGGATATGTGAAGAACGTGCTGGCATACGATGCGTACTACCGTTATTTCCTCGGTGATAAACCGACGTTGATGAGCGATGCAGAATGGCAACGTCGTTACTGATCGTATCGATTGTGTTATGCTATCGTACTCGTTAAAGAGTACAAAAGGGGGAGGCAAGCGCGCTTCCCCCGCAACGATGGCGATATCTTATGACTCAGCAATCACCCTATTCAGCAGAGATGGCAGAACAGCGTCACCAGGAGTGGTTACGTTTTGTCGACCTGCTTAAACACGCCTATGAACAAGATTTACACCTGCCCCTGCTCAATTTGATGTTAACGCCGGATGAGCGCGAAGCGTTGGGCACGCGTGTGCGTATCATTGAAGAGCTGCTGCGCGGCGAGATGAGCCAGCGCGAGCTTAAAAACGAGCTAGGTGCGGGGATCGCCACCATTACGCGGGGGTCGAACAGCCTCAAGTCCGCACCGGTGGATCTGCGTCACTGGCTGGAGCAGGTACTGCTCGGGAAAAATTGATCCGCCGGATGCGGCTTTGCTTTATCCGGCCTACGGGTGAACATCCGGCGCAATGCTATAAATACACCGCATTATGAAACGGACTGAGCGCCAGAATCACCGCCTGGTGATAGACGCTCGAACGCGTCAGTTTGCCCGCGGTAAAGACGCCGATTGCGCCCTCTTTACGACCAATCTCATCAATACCTGTGTAGTCCGACATCACCGGGCCGAGTGCTTCACCCAGGCGGACTCTGTCGAGAATGACGGCCGGCAATGGCAGCGTGGCTGAACGGGCTTCGCCGCGCTGGACGCCGTTATCAATCACCACCCAACTGAAGGTGGCATCGTCGTCAATTCCCGCTTCAATAGCGACCCAGAAATCAGCCTGCGGGTGTAGGCGGCGCGCGTTATCAACGCGATTTCGTGCGCCAGTGCGCGTTTCCTGGCTTCCGAAAGGCTGTTCCGGCACGCCACTCTCGACGGCGACGGGTTCAATATGGCAGGATCCTTCCCCGAGAATCTCTTCAAATGCCCGCAGAATTGCCTGAATTTTGGCAGGATTGGTGGTCGCAGAGATAACCTTGTGCATAATTAAGCTCAGTTTGAAAATTCATCGCAGAGTCTACTCAAAGTACGACGAGTATATAACGGAAAAAAAGCATGTTACAGGTATACCTTGTTCGCCATGGCGAAACGCAGTGGAACGCCGAGCGACGTATTCAAGGCCAGTCAGACAGCCCACTGACCGCTAAAGGTGAACAGCAAGCCATGCAGGTGGGGGAACGCGCCCGCTCGTTTGGTATTACGCATGTCATCAGTAGTGATTTAGGTCGTACACGACGCACCGCAGAAATCATCGCCCAGGCCTGTGGCTGTGATATCACCTATGACTCACGACTGCGTGAACTCAATATGGGCGTGCTGGAGCAGCGTCATATTGATACGCTGACCCCGGAGGAAGAGGGCTGGCGTCGCCAGTTGGTGAACGGTACGGTGGATGGTCGTATTCCGCAAGGGGAGTCGATGCAGGAGCTGAGCGATCGCGTCAACGCGGCGCTGGCATCCTGCCTGGAGCTGCCGCCGGGGAGTCGTCCATTGCTGGTGAGCCATGGTATTGCGCTGGGCTGCCTGGTGAGTACCATTCTGGGATTGCCGGCATGGGCTGAGCGTCGTTTGCGTCTGCGCAACTGCTCTATTTCTCGTGTCGATTACCAGGAAAGCTTATGGCTGGCACCGGGCTGGGTGGTTGAAACGGCAGGGGACATCTCGCATCTGGATGCCCCTGCGTTGGATGAGCTACAGCGTTAACGGCGGATAGGAATCAGGAATTCGCAGCGCAGATTAATAGGGCGATCTCCCGCTTTGGCATCTTCTGCCGGGTAGTATCGCTCGATATCCTGCCCTTTACGGCGAGTCAGGTTCAGCATCGGCATGCAGGTGCCGTACACCGTCAGGATAAACTCCTGCACGCCCGTCCCCAGACCCTCATAGGTAAACATCACATACTCGCCGCCCTGTAACAGGATGGGTTGCGCCGACTGCACGTATCCGTTGGCCTGCTCGGGTGTGAGCGCGGTGGTATAAAACACTTCCTGTTCGTCATCTTTCTCAATGCTGGGGCGCGTTTCGTTGAGTCCGTACAGAACCTGCGGGATCGCTGGAGCCTGAGCAAGGAAGTCGCGCCAGAACTGAATCCGCATTTCATGACGGAAATCTGAAATCTGCTCAAGCGAGCAGGAATAACTCTGCGTGGTACCCAGCAGTGGTGTATCTTCCAGCGTGACGAATTCATGCGCTGGCATGGCAAATTCCCCGAGGCGCATCGGAGGGCGAATACCAAAAGCGCTCCATTCCGGCGAGCGACGATACAGCGCTGGCGTCTGGGAAAATTGCTTTTTGAACGCACGGGTAAACGTCTGTTGAGAATCGAAGCGATACTGCAGGGCGATGTCCAGTATTGGACGCGCAGTCAGGCGTAGCGCCACTGCGGACTTCGATAAACGACGAGCGCGGATATAGGCGCCAATAGCGTGGCCCGTCACGTCCTTGAACATTCTCTGCAGATGCCACTTGGAATAGCCTGCTTTTGCCGCCACATTGTCAAGCGACAAAGGCTGATCCAGATGGCCTTCCAGCCAGATTAAGAGGTCGCGAATAATGCCAGCCTGATCCATAAAATATCCTCATCCTTTCAACAACGAGTACCTGACGTCAGGTATGAGGATAATAGCATTTTTTGCTGTTTTAGCATTCAGTGTTTTTTTTGCTCATAAGTGCTTTTTTCGCACATACGAAAGCGTGATTATTGTAATCCTGTGATCTGTATACGTTTTATCTTAGAATGTCGAATAATTACACAGAGTAACATTTAAGAATGGTAACAATATGAAATATAAGAGCTTAGTCATTTCCTCAATTCTGCTGATGATGGCGCAGGTTGCCCATGCGGAGCAGATTGGATCTGTCGATACCGTGTTCAAAATGTTTGGACCGGATCATAAAATTGTGGTCGAGGCATTTGATGATCCTGATGTCACCAATGTGACCTGCTACGTTAGCCGCGCCAAAACCGGTGGCATTAAAGGTGGGCTGGGTTTGGCTGAAGATACTTCCGACGCGGCTATCTCCTGTCAGCAGGTGGGGCCGGTGGAGCTGAGCGACAGAATTAAAAACGGCAAAGCCCAGGGCGAGGTGGTCTTTAAGAAACGGACGTCTCTGGTGTTTAAATCCTTACAGGTCGTGCGTTTTTATGATGCGAAACGCAACACGCTGGCCTATCTGGCCTACTCAGATAAGGTGGTTGATGGATCGCCCAAAAATGCTATCAGCGCGGTACCCATCATGCCGTGGCAGCGATAACAGGTAGGCAAAATGCAACAGGCGCTGATCTGGTTGGTTGAGGACGAGCAGGGGATTGCGGATACGCTTATCTACATGCTGCAGCAGGAAGGTTTTAGCGTTGAAGCCTTTGAGCGTGGATTGCCCGTGCTGGAAAAATCACGCCAGAGATGTCCGGATGCGATCATTCTGGATGTCGGGCTCCCGGATATCAGCGGCTTTGAACTGTGCCGGCGACTACTGGTACGTCACCCGGCATTGCCAATTCTCTTTCTGACTGCGCGTAGCGATGAAGTCGATCGCCTGCTGGGGCTGGAAATTGGTGCGGATGATTATGTGGCGAAACCCTTCTCTCCGCGTGAGGTGTGCGCCCGCGTGCGTACGTTGCTGCGGCGGGTGAAAAAATTCTCCACGCCTTCACCGGCGACGCGGTGCGGTGATTTTGAACTCAATGAGCTTGCCGCACAGATTACCTGGTTTGGGATGCCGTTAAATCTGACACGCTATGAATTCTTGTTGCTGAAAACATTACTGCTGTCGCCGGGGCGCGTCTACTCACGCCAACAGTTAATGGATTTAGTCTGGGCCGATGCCCAGGATACCTTTGACCGAACGGTAGACACGCACATTAAAACGCTGCGTGCCAAACTGCGGGCCGTCAACCCGGAGCTATCACCGATTAATACACATCGCGGTATGGGATACAGCCTGAGGAGCACCTGATGCGCATTGGCATGCGTTTGCTGCTGGGCTACTTTCTGATTGTCGCCGTTGCCGCCTGGTTCGTTCTGTCCATCTTTGTACAGGAGATTAAGCCCGGCGTTCGTCGTGCGACGGAAGGGACGTTGATAGATACCGCTACGCTGCTGGCCGCGCTGGCGCGTGATGATTTGCTGTCTGGCTCTCCCTCCCACGGCAGGCTGGCGCAGGCATTTTCGCAACTGCACGATCGTCCTTTTCGCGCCAATATCAGTGGCATTAACAAAGTGCGCAATGAGTATCACGTCTACATGACGGACGCGCAGGGCAAGGTGGTGTTTGATTCCGCCAACAAAGCCGTAGGCGAAGATTATTCTCGCTGGAACGACGTATGGTTAACGCTGCGTGGGCAGTATGGCGCACGAAGTACGCCACAGAACCCGGCCGATGCGGAAAGTTCGGTGATGTACGTTGCTGCGCCGATTGTTGACCGTGGACGTATTATTGGTGTGCTCAGTGTCGGCAAACCCAATGCGGCAATGGCACCGGTGATTAAACGCAGTGAACGGCGGATACTGTGGGCCAGCGCCGTGTTACTGGGCATTGCCTTAGTGATTGGCGCAGGAATGGTATGGTGGATAAACCGGTCGATCGCGCGGCTGGCACGCTATGCTGATTCTGTTACAGAGAATCGCCCCGTCGCGCTTCCTGATCTTGGTAGCAGTGAGCTACGCAAGCTGGCACAGGCGCTGGAAAGTATGCGTCTGAAGCTGGAGGGCAAGAATTACATTGAGCAGTACGTCTATGCGTTGACGCATGAGCTAAAAAGCCCGCTGGCGGCTATTCGCGGCGCGGCAGAAATTTTGCGCGAAGGCCCGCCGCCCGGCGTGGTCGCGCGATTTACCGATAATATTTTGACGCAGAATGCGCGCATGCAGGTGCTGGTCGAAACGCTGTTACGCCAGGCGCGACTGGAGAACCGACAGGACATTACGTTGACGCCGGTGGTAGTAGATACGCTTTTTGCTCAGCTCAAAGAGGCGCGTAGTGTACAACTGGCGGCAAAAAACATCATGCTTACCGTTGTACCTTCATCGCTGACGGTTGCCGCCGATGCCGCACTGCTGGAGCAGGCGTTGGGTAATCTGCTGGATAACGCCATCGATTTTACGCCGGAGAACGGGACAATTGTATTGAGCGCGCATCCGCAGGAGGACCGCGTCACAATACAGGTCAGTGATAACGGCAGCGGCATACCTGACTTTGCGTTGCCGCGTATTTTTGAGCGCTTCTATTCGCTGCCCCGCGAGAATGGGCAGAAGAGCAGTGGGCTGGGGCTGGCGTTTGTCAGTGAGGTTGCGCGATTGCATCAAGGTGACGTGACGTTATGCAACCGACCAGAAGGCGGGGCGCAGGCCTCGTTTACACTTCACCGTCACTTCACATAACTTCAAATTCCCCGCACATAGCTGTTCTACCTTGCTGATATCGCAAAGGAGAACGCTATGTTTAAATCCCCCCTGTTTTGGAAAATAGTCACCTTAGGTGGCGCTATGCTACTGCTGTTAATTCCACTGACAATGGTCAGGCAGATTATTGTTGAGCGGTCGGACTATCGTAGTGAGGTGGAAGATGCTATCCGACAGAGCACCAGCGGAGCGCAAAAGGTGGTAGGCCCGCTGATTGCCGTCCCGGTGACGGAACTGTATACCGAGCTGGAAGGTGACAAACAGATCCAGCGAAAGCGCAGCTACATCCACTTCTGGTTGCCGGAGTCGCTGGTTGTTGAGGGCAACCAGAACGTTGAAGCGCGTAAGATAGGTATTTATGAAGGACAGGTCTGGCACAACGATTTATCGGTGAAGGCCGGGTTCAATGCTGAACGCCTCAGTGAACTGAACCATCCCAATATCACCATCGGCAAACCTTTTGTGGTGGTTGGGGTGGGCGATGCGCGCGGTATTGGCGTCGTGAAGGCTTCGCAGATCAATGGAACATCGCTGGCGGTCGAACCTGGTACAGGACTGGATGGCCGTGCTCAGGGGATCCACATTCCGCTACCGGATGCCGGCTGGGCGGAAAAAAATCTCAGTGTCGTGTTGTCGCTTAATCTGAGTGGAACCGGTGATTTTTCTGTCGTCCCGGTTGGTCGTAATAGCGAAATGACCGTGACCAGCAACTGGCCACATCCTAACTTCCTCGGTGATTTTCTTCCGGCTAAGCGTGAAGTTAGTGAGTCAGGGTTTAAGGCGCAATGGCAAAGTAGCTGGTTCGCGAATAATCTGGGAGAACGCTTCGGCGATGAGAAGATTGGCTGGCAGGGCATGCCCGCATTTAGCGTTGCCGTGGCTACACCTGCGGATCAGTATCAACTGACAGATCGGGCGACAAAGTATGCCATTTTATTGATTACGCTAACTTTTATGTCTTTCTTTGTACTCGAAAGTATGACCAGCCTGCGTCTGCACCCGATGCAATATCTGCTGGTGGGATTATCACTGGTGATGTTCTATTTGCTGTTGTTGGCGCTGTCGGAGCATGTGGGTTTTACTGCCGCGTGGATTGTCGCCAGCCTGGTTGGCGCGCTGATGAACGGCGTGTATTTACAGGCGATACTACAGGGATGGCGTAACAGTCTGTTTTTTACCGCAGCATTGCTGGGACTGGATGGCGTGATGTGGGTACTGTTGCGTTCGCAGGACAGCGCGTTACTGTTGGGAACGGGGGTACTGTTACTGGCGCTTTGTGGGGTGATGTTCCTGACACGTCATCTTGACTGGCACGCGCTTGCACAGCCAAAGCCCAAAAAGGAGAACGCAACTGAGGACGATGAATTACGGTTGTGGAAATAGGGGCGTAGTGAAATGAAAAACGGCGCATAAAGCGCCGTTTTTATACCAGTCAGGATGATATTAATCCTGCAGGTCGCCGCAAAAACGGTAGCCTTCACCGTGAATGGTAGCGATGATTTCTGGTGTATCCGGCGTGGATTCGAAGTGTTTACGAATACGGCGGATTGTTACGTCAACGGTACGGTCATGCGGCTTCAGTTCGCGGCCGGTCATTTTTTTCAACAGTTCTGCGCGAGACTGGATCTTGCCCGGATTCTCACAGAAGTGAAGCATGGCACGGAATTCGCTGCGTGGCAGTTTATACTGCTCGCCGTCAGGACCAATCAGAGAGCGGCTATTGATGTCCAGCTCCCAACCATTGAACTTGTAGCTTTCGACGCTACGACGCTCTTCGCTCACTGTGCCCAGATTCATGGTACGGGACAGCAGGTTACGAGCACGGATAGTCAGTTCGCGTGGGTTAAACGGCTTGGTGATGTAATCGTCAGCGCCGATTTCGAGGCCGAGAATTTTATCGACTTCGTTATCACGGCCCGTCAGGAACATCAGTGCAACGTTAGCTTGTTCGCGGAGTTCACGCGCTAACAGAAGACCATTTTTACCTGGCAGATTGATATCCATAATCACAAGGTTGATGTCATATTCAGAGAGGATCTGATGCATTTCCGCGCCATCTGTCGCCTCGAATACATCATAGCCTTCCGCTTCGAAAATGCTTTTCAACGTGTTACGTGTTACTAACTCGTCTTCAACGATAAGAATGTGCGGGGTCTGCATGTTTGCTACCTAAATTGCCAACTAAATCGAAACAGGAAGTACAAAAGTCCCTGACCTGCCTGATGCATGTCGTAAATTAACATGATCGGCGTAACATGACTAAAGTACGTAATTGCGTTCTTGATGCACTTTCCATCAACGTCAACAACATCATTAGCTTGGTCGTGGGCACTTTCCCTCTGGACCCGACAGTGTCAAAAACGGCTGTCATCCTAACCATTTTAACAGCAACATAACAGGCTAAGACGTACCGGACACCCAATAAAACTACGCTTCGTTGACATATATCAAGTTCAATTGTAGCACGTTAACAGTTTGATGAAATCAACGTATCCAAATGATAGCTTTCATCACAAAATTGCAATATTACAACTAGTTGCACGCGCTAATTAATAAATGTAATGAATCCAATCTATGAGAACCATTCTAAATCAAATTATCATGGATAAACAGAAGGATATGCAACTTCTGTTAACATAAAAAGCAATAGTACAGGCAGGAAATAGTTTAGCATTTTTTACTGAATGTGAAATGCTTTTTCAGTGATTTCTGTTAAAAATATGTAAATTCGCGCTGCGTAATATGTTGATGCACATCACATAATTATCTGCAGACCGGTCAAGAAGAGTATCAAAATGCGTTTAACAATTATTCTGGTTGCTCCAGCCAGAGCCGAAAATATTGGCGCGGCAGCGCGTGCGATGAAAACCATGGGATTCACACAATTGCGGATCGTTGATAGCGAGGCTCATCTGGAGCCTGCGACGCGATGGGTGGCACATGGTTCAGGGGACATTATTGATAATATTAACGTTTTTTCAACGTTAGCCGATGCGTTGCACGACGTTGATTTTACCATCGCCACCACGGCTCGTAGCCGCGCGAAGTTCCATTATTACGCCACGCCGGTCGAGCTGGTTCCCCTGTTACAGGAAAAATCAACGTGGATGGATCACGCCGCGTTAGTGTTCGGTCGTGAAGATTCAGGCCTGACAAACGAAGAATTGGCGCTAGCGGATGTGCTAACCGGCGTGCCGATGGTGGCTGACTACCCTTCACTGAATTTGGGTCAGGCGGTGATGGTCTATTGCTATCAATTAGCAGGTTTAATACAACAACCGGCAAAAAACATTGAGGTGACGGATGAGCTTCAGTTGCAGGCGTTACGTGCCCGGGTTTTGCAATTATTAGCCACGCTGGACGTTGCGGATGATATCAAGCTCACGGATTGGCTACAGCAGCGGATGGGGTTGTTAGGTCAACGAGATACAGCAATGTTGCACCGTTTTTTACATGATATCGAAAAAAATATTACAAAATAAAATGTCTTATTTGTATTGTTTTTTAGTGTTTTATTCTGACTTCAAGTGGGGTGCGCATGCTGTATTGGTTGAAAATAAAAGGGCAAGCAGTTGCTCGTGAACAAGTTTCGGAATGTGATCAATTTAAAAATTTATTGACTTAGGTCAGCAGATACTTTAACCCTAAAAGAATATAAGACAGGTCATAAATAATTACAGAGCACACAACATCATGAAACGCATCAGCATCACCATTACAACAACCATCACCATTACCACAGGTAACGGTGCGGGCTGACGCGTACAGGAAACACAAGAAAAAGCCCGCACCTAAACAGTGCGGGCTTTTTTTTCGACCAAAGGCAACGAGGTAAACCATGCGAGTGTTGAAGTTCGGCGGTACATCAGTGGCAAATGCAGAGCGCTTTCTGCGAGTTGCCGATATTCTGGAAAGCAATGCCAGGCAGGGGCAGGTCGCGACTGTTCTTTCTGCCCCCGCAAAAATTACCAACCATCTGGTGGCGATGATTGAGAAGACCATCGGTGGTCAGGACGCTTTAGCCAATATCAGTGACGCCGAACGTATTTTCTCAGAGCTTTTGGTTGGTCTCGCCGCCGCGCAGCCGGGCTTTCCGCTGACGCAGCTTAAAGCCTTCGTTGAACAAGAATTTGCCCAAATTAAACATGTCCTGCACGGTATCAGCCTGCTGGGACAGTGCCCGGACAGCATTAACGCCGCGCTTATTTGCCGTGGCGAAAAAATGTCGATCGCTATCATGGCAGGCCTGCTGGAAGCGCGTGGGCATCACGTTACCGTTATCGATCCAGTTGAGAAACTACTGGCGGTAGGCCATTACCTCGAATCTACCGTTGATATCACCGAATCTACGCGTCGCATCGCAGCCAGCCGTATTCCAGCAGATCATATGATTTTGATGGCAGGCTTTACTGCCGGGAATGAAAAAGGTGAGTTGGTGGTGTTGGGGCGCAATGGCTCTGACTACTCTGCCGCTGTGCTGGCTGCCTGTTTACGCGCGGACTGTTGTGAGATCTGGACCGATGTTGACGGTGTATATACCTGCGATCCACGTCAGGTACCCGACGCCCGACTGCTGAAGTCGATGTCTTATCAGGAAGCGATGGAGCTTTCTTACTTCGGCGCCAAAGTGCTGCACCCGCGCACCATTACCCCTATTGCCCAGTTCCAGATCCCGTGCCTGATTAAAAATACCGGCAATCCACAAGCGCCCGGTACGCTGATCGGTGCCAGCAGTGATGACGATGATTTGCCGGTAAAAGGTATTTCTAACCTCAATAACATGGCGATGTTTAGCGTTTCCGGCCCTGGAATGAAAGGCATGGTGGGCATGGCGGCGCGCGTTTTTGCCGCAATGTCGCGTGCGGGCATCTCGGTAGTGCTGATCACCCAATCCTCTTCTGAGTACAGCATCAGCTTCTGCGTCCCGCAGGGCGACTGCGCGCGTGCGCAACGTGCCATGCAGGATGAGTTCTACCTCGAGCTGAAAGAAGGGCTGCTGGAGCCACTGGCGGTGACCGAACGCCTGGCGATCATCTCAGTGGTTGGTGACGGCATGCGCACGCTGCGCGGTATCTCGGCGAAGTTCTTTGCCGCGCTGGCTCGTGCGAACATCAATATTGTAGCGATCGCCCAGGGCTCGTCTGAGCGTTCTATTTCGGTGGTGGTGAATAACGATGACGCGACCACCGGCGTACGCGTGACCCATCAAATGCTGTTCAACACCGATCAGGTGATTGAAGTGTTTGTGATTGGCGTAGGCGGCGTTGGCGGTGCGCTGCTGGAGCAGCTTAAACGTCAGCAAACCTGGCTCAAAAAGAAACATATCGATCTGCGCGTGTGTGGCGTGGCGAACTCGAAGGCGCTGCTGACCAACGTCCACGGTCTGAATCTGGAAAACTGGCAATCGGAACTGGAGTGCGCAAAAGAGCCTTTCAACCTCGGTCGTTTGATCCGTCTGGTAAAAGAATACCATCTGCTTAACCCGGTGATCGTCGACTGTACGTCAAGCCAGGCGGTAGCAGACCAGTATGCCGACTTCCTGCGTGAAGGCTTCCATGTGGTTACGCCGAACAAAAAGGCCAACACGTCGTCGATGGATTACTACCATCAGCTGCGTTTCGCAGCCGCGAAATCCCGGCGTAAATTCCTGTACGACACCAACGTGGGCGCAGGATTACCGGTTATTGAGAACCTGCAAAACCTGCTTAGCGCGGGTGATGAGCTACAGCGTTTCTCCGGTATCCTCTCCGGTTCGCTGTCGTTTATTTTCGGCAAACTGGATGAAGGGATGAGCTTCTCGCAGGCCACCACGCTGGCGCGGGAACTGGGTTACACCGAACCCGATCCGCGTGACGATCTCTCTGGTACGGATGTGGCGCGTAAGCTGCTGATCCTGGCCCGTGAAACCGGTCGTGAGCTGGAGCTTTCTGACATCGTCATTGAGCCGGTTCTGCCAAAAGAATTTGATGATTCTGGTGATGTTTCCGCGTTTATGACGAATTTGTCGCAACTGGACGACGAGTTTGCCGCCCGTGTCGCGAAAGCCCGTGATGAGGGTAAAGTATTACGCTATGTTGGCAATATCGAAGAAAACGGCGTCTGCCGGGTGAAAATCGCTGAAGTTGATGGTAACGATCCGCTGTTCAAAGTGAAAAACGGTGAAAACGCGCTGGCGTTCTACAGCCATTACTATCAGCCATTACCGCTGGTGCTGCGCGGATATGGTGCGGGTAATGATGTCACCGCGGCAGGTGTATTTGCCGATCTTCTTCGCACCCTTTCATGGAAGTTAGGAGTCTGACATGGTGAGAGTTTATGCCCCGGCTTCCAGTGCCAATATGAGCGTCGGGTTTGATGTGCTTGGCGCGGCGGTCACCCCCGTAGATGGTTCACTGTTGGGTGACGTGGTCTCGGTTGAGGCGGCTGACCAGTTCAGCCTGAACAACCTCGGGCGCTTTGCGAATAAGCTGCCGTCAGCGCCGCGGGAAAATATCGTCTACCAGTGCTGGGAGCGTTTTTGTCAGGAACTGGGTAAAACCGTTCCAGTGGCGATGACGCTGGAAAAAAATATGCCGATTGGTTCCGGTTTAGGCTCCAGCGCCTGTTCCGTGGTGGCCGCACTGGTGGCGATGAACGAATATTGCGGTAAACCGCTCAACGATACGCGCTTGTTGGCAATTATGGGTGAATTGGAAGGGCGTATCTCCGGCAGTATTCACTACGATAATGTCGCCCCGTGCTTTTTGGGCGGCATGCAGTTAATGATCGAAGAAAACGGAATTATCAGCCAGCAGGTGCCAGGCTTTGATGAGTGGCTGTGGGTACTGGCGTATCCAGGCATTAAAGTGTCGACAGCGGAAGCGCGGGCGATTTTACCTGCGCAGTATCGTCGTCAGGACTGTATTGCCCACGGGCGGCATCTGGCTGGGTTTATCCACGCCTGCTATTCCCGTCAGCCGGGTCTTGCCGCGAAGCTGATGAAAGATGTTATTGCTGAGCCGTACCGTACCCGCTTGCTGCCCGGCTTTAGTCAGGCGCGTCAGGCGGTAGCGGAAATCGGCGCGCTGGCCAGCGGCATTTCCGGATCAGGGCCGACGCTGTTCGCCTTATGCGATAAGCCGGATACGGCACAGCGCGTAGCAGACTGGCTGGGTAAAAATTACCTGCAAAATCAGGAAGGCTTTGTTCATATTTGCCGGCTGGATACGGCGGGCGCACGGGTACTGGGATAATCAATGAAACTCTATAATCTGAAAGATCACAACGAACAGGTCAGCTTTGCGCAGGCCGTCACGCAAGGGCTTGGCAAGAATCAGGGATTGTTTTTTCCGCACGATCTGCCGGAATTTAATCTGACAGAAGTGGATGAGATGCTGAATCAGGACTTCGTTAGCCGCAGCGCGAAGATCCTTTCCGCATTCATTGGCACGGAGATCCCACAAGAGATCCTGGAAGAGCGCGTGCGTGCGGCGTTTGCCTTCCCGGCACCGGTCGCTCAGGTCGAAGGTGATGTCGGCTGTCTGGAGCTGTTCCATGGTCCGACACTGGCGTTTAAAGACTTTGGCGGGCGCTTTATGGCGCAAATGCTAACGCACATCAGCGGCGACAAACCGGTGACTATCCTGACCGCGACATCCGGAGACACCGGGGCGGCGGTTGCACATGCTTTTTATGGCCTGAAAAATGTGCGCGTGGTGATCCTCTACCCAAATGGCAAGATCAGCCCATTACAGGAAAAGCTGTTCTGTACGCTGGGCGGCAATATTGAAACTGTGGCGATTGATGGCGATTTTGATGCCTGCCAGGCGCTGGTGAAACAGGCGTTTGATGATGAAGAGCTGAAGGCGGCTTTGGGGCTGAATTCCGCTAACTCCATCAACATCAGCCGTCTGCTGGCGCAAATCTGTTACTACTTTGAGGCTGTGGCCCAACTGCCGCAAGAGGCGCGTAATCAACTGGTTATTTCTGTTCCCAGCGGTAACTTTGGCGATCTGACCGCGGGTCTGCTGGCGAAATCACTGGGTTTACCGGTGAAGCGCTTTATTGCGGCAACTAACGTCAACGATACGGTTCCACGCTTTCTTGCCGAAGGCGAGTGGGCGCCGAAAGCGACTCAGGCAACCTTATCGAACGCCATGGACGTCAGCCAGCCAAACAACTGGCCGCGTGTGGAGGAACTGTTCCGCCGTAAAATATGGCGCCTGAATGAGTTGGGCTATGCAGCTGTGGATGATGCAACGACGCAGGACACCATGCGTGAGCTGCAGCAGAAAGGTTATACCTCAGAACCACATGCTGCGGTGGCGTATCGTGCACTGCGTGACCAGTTGAATCCGGGCGAATATGGCCTGTTCCTTGGCACCGCACATCCGGCGAAATTTAGAGAAAGCGTTGAACAGATTCTGAATGTCACGCTGGATCTACCAAAAGAGCTGGCTGAACGTGCAGATTTACCGCTGCTCTCTCACCATCTGCCTGCTGATTTTGCCGCGCTGCGTCAACTGATGATGACCCGCAGTTAATTGTTGTGCCCGGTGACGCTCTGCTTACCGGGCCGACGACACCTGTTATCCGGTAACAGGTAGGCGATGCTGCTAACAATCTGAGTCGGGTTTTACCCGGCTTTTTTTATGGAGAAAATAAGGAGAAAATAGGTAGCGAAAAAGGAGAAATTCCCAATAAATGCGCTAACTTAGAGATTAGGATTGCGGAGGATAATAACGTTCATTCCCTTCACGTAATCTCCTTTTATCGACCCGATAAGGGCAATGATAAAATGGAGTCACCAATGAAAAAATTCAAACCTGTGCTTCTTGCGCTTTCTATGATGCTGGTTGCTCCCCTTGCCGTGCAGGCGGCTGAAATTACTCTGGTACCGGCGGTTAAATTACAGATTGGCGATCGTGACAGCCGGGGTAACTACTGGGATGGCGGGAACTGGCGCGATCACGGTTGGTGGGGAAAACACTATGAGTGGCGGGATCATCGCTGGCAACCTCACGGACCGCGTCCGCAGCCACACAACAATCGTTATGATGATCATCATAACGATCGACATGACGATCGCCGCGACGACCACCGTCCGGGATCGAACGGGCACCATTAAGTTTGTGCTGTCGGATAAGGTGCCTCCTTATCCGACATGTGCTGCATTATTGCTCGTGACGCTTAAACACCAGTTCTCCACTCCCTGATGCCTCTTCATCAAAGAAATAGCCGTCGCTGTTAAACGCGGTCAGTTGCTCAGGCTTCGTCAGACGATGTTGAATAATGTAGCGACTCATCAGGCCGCGGGCTTTTTTGGCATAGAAGCTGATGACTTTGAATTTGCCGTTCTTCTCATCAAGGAATACCGGTTTGATCAGTTCTGCGTTCAGCTTTTTCGGCTTCACGGATTTAAAATACTCGTCTGAGGCGAGGTTTATCACCACGTTATCACCTTGTGCTTCCAGCGCTTCGTTAAGCTTATCGGTGATAGTCTCTCCCCAGAACTGGTAGAGATCTTTACCCTTCGCATTAGCCAGACGAATGCCCATCTCCAGACGGTAAGGCTGCATCAAATCCAACGGACGCAAAACACCGTATAGCCCGGACAACATCCGTAAATGCTGTTGAGCGAAATCGAAATCCGCTTCGCTGAAGGTTTCCGCCTGTAATCCGGTGTACACGTCACCTTTGAACGCCAGAATGGCCTGACGCGCATTGTCCGGTGTGAAGTCTGGCTGCCAATCATGGAAACGGGTCGCGTTCAGATCGGCAAGCTTATCGCTAATTCCCATCAGCTTGCCGATCTGCGGCGCAGAGAGTTGACGCGCCACGTGGATTAACTGTTGGGAGTGGTCCAGCAGTTCAGGCAGCGTATGACGTGTGGTTGCCAGCGGACTTTGGTAGTCGAGCGTTTTTGCAGGTGAAATCAGAATCAGCATATCCAGTCCTTGCAGGAAATTTACTGCGACTTTAGCAAAAAAAACGACAGAATTGATCGATGGTTGTGATTGCCGCGCTATTCGCGCGGCGTCTCATTCCAGCTATCCGGCGCAAGCTGTTGTCTGATCTCAGGATAACGGCGCGGATCAAATTCCGGGCGCACACCGAGTTTGCGCTGACGCAGATAGTCGCTGGCAAGGGTATGAACAACCGGGGAGAGCAGCAGAATCGCCGTCAGGTTCGTTATCGCCATACAGGCCATGATGATGTCGGCGAGCTGCCAGACCAGCGGGAAGCTGACTACGGTGCCTGCGATCACGGTACTGACGGTAGCAATACGCAACAGCCAGACAACCCGGATATTGTCCAGACGTAAAAAGACCAGGTTGTTTTCCGCATAAATGTAGTTAGCGACGATAGAGCTGAAGGCAAACAGAATCACAATAAATGCGACAAACCCAGCTCCCCATTCGCCGGTCAGTGAGACCATGGCCTTCTGCATCAACTGGATGCCTTCCATTGGAATATAGGTCGTGCCATTCCCCGCCAGAAGAATAATCATGGCGCTGGCCGTACAGATAATCAGCGTATCACCTAACACACCGATCATTTGCACAATGCCTTGCGCCGCGGGATGCGGTGGCCAGGAGGCAGCCGAAGCTGCTGCGTTAGGTGTTGAGCCCATTCCCGCTTCATTAGAGAACATACCGCGTTGAAAACCGCTGGCAATGGCCTGACTCAGCGTATAACCGGCTGCGCCGGCAGCAGCTTCCTGCCACCCTAAAGCACTTTTTACGATGTTGACGATGATCTCGGGGATCTGCCCGATATGCCAAAGACAGATAGTAAGGCTGCAACCGACCCACAGTAGCGCCATGATCGGCACAAACCATTGCATCAGACGAGCAACACCTTTAATACCGCCAATGATCACCAGGAATGACAGTATCGCCAAAGTGATGCCGGAAGCGAGGGGAGGGATGTCGAACGCAAATGCCAATGCGCGGGAGACAGAGTTTGCCTGCACGCTGTTAAAAATCAGGCCGTATGCGATGAGCAAAAAGAGGGCAAAGAGTACGCCCATCCAGCGCATACCCAAGCCGCGTGCCATATACCATGCTGGCCCGCCGCGGTACTGCCCCTTACTATCGCGTTCTTTATACAGTTGCGCGAGTGAGCACTCGGCAAAGGAGGTCGCCATGCCAATGATCGCTGAGACCCACATCCAGAAGACGGCCCCTGCGCCACCCGCGGCGATCGCCAGGGCAACCCCAGCGAGGTTTCCGCTGCCAATACGAGCTGCGAGACTGGTACACAATGCCTGAAACGAGGTTAAGCCACCCGGTTGCGGGCTGAGGCTGTTTTTAAGACTTTTGCCAAAATGGCGAATGTAGCGAAACTGAACAAACCCGGTACGCCAGGTGAACCAACATCCTGCGCCAAGCAGGAGGTAGATCATCACCGATCCCCAGAGTATTTCATTAATAAACGAGAAAAAATCAGGCATTAACATCCCTCTTGTTGATGCCGGTACGCGCTAATATTCCCATGTAAGCGCTACCAATTATCGAACAGTATATACCTTGTCAGGAGATTGATTGCGGGAGTTTACCATAACAATGGGTATAACCCTTAATTGCGCATCAGGGGCTTTAAGATGCGTAATCGGGAATGAGCAGTGAGTTGGACAATCCCGGCGGTTGCGCTGAGAGTGCGTCGTGCTATCATCAGGGAAGATCGGTTACATCCCCCTAACAAGCTGTTTAAAGAGAATCGCTATCATGACGGACAAATTGACCTCCCTTCGTCAGTTCACCACAGTAGTGGCCGACACCGGAGACATCGCGGCAATGAAGCTGTATCAGCCTCAGGATGCCACAACTAACCCTTCTCTCATTCTTAACGCAGCGCAGATCCCGGAATACCGCAAGCTGATCGATGACGCTGTGGCATGGGCTAAGCAGCAGAGCGACGATCGTGCTCAGCAGATCGTCGATGCGACGGACAAACTGGCGGTAAATATCGGTCTGGAGATCCTGAAACTGGTCCCGGGTCGTATCTCTACTGAAGTTGATGCTCGCCTGTCCTACGACACCGACGCGTCTATCGCGAAAGCAAAACGTCTGATCAAACTGTACAACGATGCTGGCATCAGCAACGATCGCATTCTGATCAAACTGGCTTCTACCTGGCAGGGTATCCGTGCCGCTGAGCAGCTGGAAAAAGAAGGTATCAACTGTAACCTGACTCTGCTGTTCTCCTTCGCGCAGGCGCGTGCATGTGCTGAAGCTGGCGTATACCTGATTTCTCCGTTTGTTGGCCGTATTCTTGACTGGTACAAAGCCAATACTGACAAGAAAGAGTACGCACCGGCAGAAGATCCGGGTGTGGTTTCCGTAACGGAAATTTACGAGTACTACAAACAGCACGGTTACGAAACCGTCGTCATGGGCGCAAGCTTCCGTAACATCGGCGAAATCATTGAGCTGGCGGGCTGCGATCGTCTGACGATTGCTCCGGCACTGCTGAAAGAGCTGGCGGAAAGCGAAGGCGCTATCGAACGTAAACTGTCCTTCTCTGGCGAAGTGAAAGCGCGTCCTGCACGCATCACTGAAGCTGAGTTCCTGTGGCAGCACAACCAGGATCCTATGGCTGTAGACAAACTGGCGGACGGTATCCGTAAGTTTGCTGTAGACCAGGGTAAACTGGAAAAAATGATCGGCGATCTGCTGTAATCATTAGCGCGTGGCCCTGACGGGGGTCACGCTACCTCTTCTGAAACCTGTCTGTCCTTCCCTTCGCAGTGTATCATTCTGTTTAACGAGACTGTTTAAACGGAATAATCATGAATACTTTACGCATTGGCCTGGTTTCCATTTCCGATCGCGCCTCCAGTGGCGTTTACCAGGATAAAGGTATCCCGGCCCTTGAAGCGTGGCTGGCGTCTGCCCTTACAACTCCTTTTGAACTGCAAACGCGGTTGATCCCGGATGAGCAGGTAATCATCGAGCAAACGTTATGCGAGCTGGTGGATGAAATGAGCTGTCATCTGGTGCTGACGACCGGTGGTACCGGTCCGGCACGTCGCGATGTGACGCCTGATGCCACACTGGCTGTTGCCGACCGTCAAATGCCTGGGTTTGGTGAGCAAATGCGCCAGATTAGTCTGCACTTTGTGCCAACGGCTATTCTCTCCCGACAGGTTGGGGTCATTCGCAAGCAGGCGCTGATCCTGAACCTGCCTGGGCAGCCGAAATCGATCAAAGAAACGCTGGAAGGCGTAAAAGATACTGACGGTAAGGTTATCGTGCCGGGTATTTTTGCAAGTGTACCGTATTGTATACAGCTGTTGGATGGACCATATGTGGAAACCACACCGGCTGTCGTAGCATCTTTTCGCCCTAAAAGTGCAATTCGCGATACAAACGCCTGAAAGTAGTCTATTCGTGATATAAATAGCAATCACGGTGGAGTATTGAATTGTTTACGGTATAGTAATTTTTGATTTACACATATCGCCAGAACGTTCAATGACTCCACTGACTCATGGTTTGCTATGTCACAACACTCTCGACCGCTGAATCGCCAGGATTATAAAACCCTAACGCTTGCTGCCCTCGGTGGGGCGTTGGAGTTTTATGATTTCATTATTTTTGTCTTCTTTGCCGCCGTCGTTGGCGAACTCTTCTTCCCCGCCGACATCCCGGAATGGCTACGTCAGGTGCAAACCTTCGGTATTTTTGCCGCAGGCTATCTGGCCCGTCCGCTGGGCGGCATCATCATGGCGCACTTTGGCGATCTGGTCGGGCGCAAGAAAATGTTCACCCTGAGCATTTTGCTGATGGCGATACCGACGCTGGCAATTGGTTTGCTACCCACTTACGCCTCAATGGGGATCGTTGCGCCGCTGCTGTTACTACTGATGCGCATTTTGCAAGGCGCAGCCATTGGGGGCGAAGTACCGGGTGCGTGGGTGTTCGTGGCGGAGCACGTACCGGAGCGCCGCATCGGCATTGCCTGTGGCACGCTGACCGCCGGGCTGACGGTGGGAATTCTGCTGGGGTCGGTGGTTGCGACGCTGGTGAACACCAGCCTGACGCAGCAGGCGGTGCATGACTATGGCTGGCGTATCCCTTTCCTGCTGGGGGGCGCGTTTGGGCTGGTGGCGATGTATCTGCGCCGTTGGCTGCAGGAAACGCCTATCTTCCTTGAAATGCAGCAGCGTAAGGCGCTGGCGCAGGAACTGCCGGTGAAGTCGGTGGTGAGCAAGCATAAAAAAGCGGTGGTTATTTCAATGCTGCTGACCTGGCTGTTATCGGCCGGGATTGTGGTGGTGATCCTGATGTCGCCAGTCTGGTTGCAGAAGCAGTATGGCTTTGCACCCGCGCTAACGTTGCAGGCGAACAGTGTTGCCACCATTATGCTGTGTATTGGCTGTCTGCTGGCCGGATTGATTGTCGACAGAGTCGGCGCCAGCAAAACCTTCATTATCGGTAGCTTACTGTTGGCCTGTTCCAGTTGGTTCTTTTATCACCTGACCGGTAGCCACCCTGAACATCTGTTCCTGTTGTACGGACTGGTGGGGTTGTGTGTTGGTGTGGTGGGGGCTGTTCCTTATGTCATGGTGCGGGCGTTTCCAGCAGAAGTGCGCTTTACCGGCATCTCCTTTTCCTACAACGTTTCCTATGCCATTTTTGGTGGTCTGACGCCAATCGCCGTGACGATGTTAATGAGCGTGTCGCCAATGGCTCCGGCCTGGTATGTGCTGGCGTTATCGCTGGTGGGATTAGGTCTGGGGATTTGGCTGCGACAGGATATTTATCATCGCGATGCGAGCGCGCGGGGGGCGTTACAGCGCTTGTAAGTATATCCCCCCGAAAGGGGGGATAACGTCGATTAGTGCGCTTCACCAATCGGCAGGATGGTACGACCAAACTGTTCGTTCAGTACTTCACCCATCGCCAGGTAAACGGCGCTTGCGCCACACACCAGGCCAACCCAACCTGCAACGTGGATAATGGCTTCATTACCGACAATGTTGCCAACGGCCAGCAGCGCGAACAGCACCGTCAGGCTCAGGAAGACAAACTGTAATGCGCGGGCGGCTTTCAACGTTCCGAAGAACATGAACAGAGTGAACACACCCCACAGACCCAGGTATACGCCCAGAAACTGACCATTTGTTGCCTCTGCCAGGCCCATTTTCGGCATGATCAGGATCGCAACCAGCGTCAGCCAGAACGAACCGTAGGAGGTAAAGGCGGTTAAACCGAAGGTATTGCCTTTTTTATATTCCAGCAGGCCGGCAAAAATTTGCGCGATACCGCCGTAGAAAATTCCCATCGCCAGAATAATAACGTCAAAGGCGAAGAAACCCGCGTTGTGCAGGTTAAGCAGAATGGTGGTCATGCCAAAGCCCATCAGGCCCAGCGGTGCCGGATTAGCCAACTTAGTGTTGCCCATAATTCCTCAAAATCATCATTGATTGAATGGTGAAATAGTTTCCCCGAATAACGATCACAGTCTTCGGGGCGCGGCATGATAATCAGGGGAGAGGGCACTGTCTATGATCTAACGAAGGGAAAATGAATTATTTTCCCCTGTGACGAGCATCACGCTTGTGAGGTGTTGATTATTCGACGCAGACAGGCGATTTGCAGCACGGCCGGAATGGTGACCCGATAGGCACTTCCACTCACGGCTTTTACGCCGTTTAAGGCCGCCCCCACTGGACCGCCAAGCCCTGCGCCGCGCAGGAGTCCGTGTCCGATGACGCTAACAGCAGCGTGCGTACGCAGAATCCGGGATAACTGGCCGGAGAGCAGGTGAGACACTCCTTTCGCCAGATTGCGGTCTTTCATTAATAGCGGCAACAGTTCTTCCAGCTCGGAGACTTTTGCATCGACCGCCTGCAGAAATTCTTGCTTATGCTCAGCATCCATTTTTTGCCAGGTATTGCGTAAAAAATGTTCCAGCAGATATTGTTCAATTTCGAACGTAGACATCTCTTTATCTGCTTTGAGCTTTAGCCGCTTTGAGACATCCAACAAAATCGCCCGGTATAATTTCCCGTGTCCGCGCAATTTGTTGGCAATACTGTCACCGCCGTAATGTTGAAGCTCGCCAGCGATTAATTGCCAGTTGCGGCGGTGCTGTTCCGGGTGTCCTTCCATCGATTTAAACAATTCGTTATGACTCAGAACGCTCGACAGACGGGCTTTCCCTTTTTCGTTATGGGTGAGTAAACGGGTGATGTCGGCGAGTTGCTCCTCACTACAATGCTGGAGAAAAGCGAGATCGTCGTCATTCAAATACGTGACATTCATACTGAGTTCTACTTATGCAGAAGGGATTAGTCGTCGCCAATGATTTTCAACGTTGCCATATCAGACGAGTTTACCGACTGACCAGAGAAGGTAATTTTGGAGACACAGCGTTTGTTGTCGTTGTCGCTATTAATATTGATCCAATTGGTGGTCTGCCCCTCTTTAATGGATGAAGGGACATTCAGGCTTTGACTGGACATGCGTGCAGCTTTGAAATAAACAGACGCACCGTTCAGGTGGATATCGCCACGGTCAGCGGTAAGCTGGATGCGCTTCACTACGCGGCAAACGGGAATTTTAAGTGTCAGATCGTTGGTTTCATTTCTGGGCATCGCAATCATACCGAGAACTTTATGATCGTTAGCGTGCGCGGCGCTGCTCAGTAGAAGACCCGCCAACAGGCTGGCGGGAAGTGTTAATGCGGCTTTCATGGTGTTTCTCTTAGGCGGGTTCAAAAATATGTTCGTTGCCGTCATCTTAACGCCGCCAGAAAAATGATTCATTCCTGTAATCTTTTCTTTTTATTACAATTTTTATATGAATGATTGGTTTTTTGTTATTGGCTTTGTGTATACATTTGGGGTGGTGATTATTCGCAATTGTACATTTCAGCCATTTTTCCCTCATTTTATTGCCACGACGCTAAAAAAAATTTTCATGCCCCCCTTGATGACGTGGGTTACGACCCCATCTTGTAGACAACCGCAGTGGTGAGTCTGAAAAAAATCGATTCAGGGTAGTTGAAACCGCACGTTTCGCCCTTATTACAGATTCACAACCACATGATGACCGAATTTTTAGTGGAGACGTTTAGATGGGTAAAATTATTGGTATCGACCTGGGTACTACCAACTCTTGTGTAGCGATTATGGATGGCACTACTGCACGTGTGCTGGAGAACGCCGAGGGCGATCGCACCACGCCTTCTATCATTGCTTATACCCAGGATGGTGAAACTCTGGTTGGTCAGCCGGCTAAACGTCAGGCAGTGACAAACCCGCAAAACACCCTGTTTGCGATTAAACGCCTGATTGGCCGCCGCTTCCAGGACGAAGAAGTACAGCGTGATGAAGCCATCATGCCGTACAAAATCATCGGTGCTGACAACGGTGATGCATGGATTGACGTAAAAGGTCAGAAAATGGCACCGCCGCAGATTTCTGCTGAAGTGCTGAAAAAAATGAAGAAAACCGCTGAAGATTACCTGGGTGAACCGGTAACTGAAGCCGTTATCACCGTTCCTGCATACTTTAACGATGCTCAGCGTCAGGCAACCAAAGACGCGGGCCGTATCGCAGGTCTGGAAGTAAAACGTATCATCAACGAACCGACCGCAGCGGCACTGGCTTACGGTCTGGATAAAGAAGTCGGCAACCGTACTATCGCGGTTTATGACCTCGGTGGTGGTACTTTCGATATCTCTATTATCGAAATCGACGAAGTTGACGGCGAGAAAACCTTCGAAGTTCTGGCAACCAACGGTGATACCCACCTGGGTGGTGAAGACTTCGACAGCCGTATGATCAACTACCTGGTTGACGAATTTAAGAAAGATCAGGGTATCGACCTGCGTAACGACCCGCTGGCGATGCAGCGTCTGAAAGAAGCCGCTGAGAAAGCGAAGATCGAACTGTCTTCCGCTCAGCAGACCGACGTGAACCTGCCGTACATCACTGCAGACGCGACCGGTCCGAAACACATGAACATCAAAGTGACTCGTGCGAAACTGGAAAGCCTGGTAGAAGACCTGGTTAACCGTTCTATCGAGCCGCTGAAAGTAGCTCTGCAGGATGCTGGTCTGTCTGTTTCCGACGTTCAGGACGTTATCCTGGTCGGTGGTCAGACGCGTATGCCGATGGTACAGAAGAAAGTTGCTGAGTTCTTTGGTAAAGAACCGCGTAAAGACGTTAACCCGGACGAAGCAGTGGCAATCGGTGCTGCCGTTCAGGGTGGTGTATTGACCGGTGATGTAAAAGACGTGCTGCTGCTGGACGTTACCCCGCTGTCTCTGGGTATCGAAACCATGGGTGGCGTGATGACTCCACTGATCGCGAAAAACACCACTATCCCGACCAAGCACAGCCAGGTGTTCTCTACCGCTGAAGACAACCAGTCTGCGGTAACCATCCACGTGCTGCAGGGTGAACGTAAACGCGCCGCTGATAACAAAGATCTGGGTCAGTTTAACCTGGATGGTATCAGCCCGGCTCCGCGCGGTATGCCGCAGATCGAAGTGACTTTTGACATCGATGCCGACGGTATCCTGCACGTTTCCGCGAAAGACAAAAACAGCGGTAAAGAGCAGAAGATCACCATCAAGGCTTCTTCTGGTCTGAACGAAGAAGAAATTCAGAAAATGGTTCGCGAAGCAGAAGCGAACGCGGAATCTGACCGTAAGTTCGAAGAGCTGGTTCAGACCCGCAACCAGGGCGACCATCTGCTGCACAGCACGCGTAAGCAGGTTGAAGAAGCCGGCGATAAACTGCCAGCTGACGACAAAACTGCCATCGAGTCTGCACTGACCGCGCTGGAAACTTCTCTGAAAGGTGAAGACAAAGCGGATATCGAAGCGAAAATGCAGGCGCTGGCACAGGTTTCCCAGAAACTGATGGAAATCGCTCAGCAGCAGCACGCACAGCAGCAGGCTGGTGCAGCAGGCGCTGATGCTTCTGCAAACAACGCGAAAGATGACGACGTTGTCGATGCCGAGTTTGAAGAAGTGAAAGACAAAAAATAATCGCCCTTTGAACGGGTAATTACTGGCACGGGCGAAGAGGTTTCCTCTCCGCCCGTGCACGCATGTTAGGGGCAGATAAAAAGAGATGGCTAAGCAAGACTATTACGAGATTTTAGGCGTTTCCAAATCAGCGGAAGAGCGTGAAATCAAAAAGGCCTACAAGCGCCTGGCCATGAAATTTCACCCGGACCGCAACCAGGGTGATAAAGAGGCCGAAGCTAAGTTTAAAGAAATCAAAGAAGCGTACGAGATCCTGACCGATGCGCAAAAACGTGCGGCTTACGATCAGTACGGTCATGCAGCGTTTGAGCAAGGCGGCATGGGCGGCGGCGGCGGTTTTGGCGGCGGGGCTGACTTCAGCGATATCTTTGGTGACGTGTTTGGCGATATCTTTGGCGGCGGTCGTGGTCGTCAGCGCGCCTCACGTGGTGCTGATTTACGTTACAACATGGATCTCACTCTGGAAGAAGCCGTGCGTGGCGTCACCAAAGAGATCCGTATTCCTACGCTGGAAGAGTGTGACGTTTGCCACGGCAGCGGTGCGAAGTCAGGCACTCAGCCGCAGACTTGTCCAACCTGTCATGGTTCTGGTCAGGTGCAGATGCGTCAGGGCTTTTTCGCCGTACAGCAGACCTGTCCACACTGTCAGGGCCGCGGTACGCTGATCAAAGATCCGTGCAACAAATGCCACGGTCATGGTCGCGTTGAGAAAAGTAAAACGCTGTCCGTTAAGATCCCGGCAGGGGTTGATACCGGAGACCGCATTCGTTTAGCGGGCGAAGGTGAAGCCGGTGAACATGGTGCGCCAGCAGGTGATTTGTACGTTCAGGTGCAGGTAAAACAGCACCCAATTTTCGAACGTGAAGGCAATAACCTGTACTGCGAAGTACCGATTAACTTTGCGATGGCTGCGCTGGGCGGCGAGATTGAAGTCCCGACGCTGGACGGTCGCGTGAAGCTAAAAATTCCGGGCGAAACGCAAACTGGAAAACTTTTCCGCATGCGTGGAAAGGGCGTCAAGTCTGTACGCGGTGGCGCTCAGGGCGACCTGCTGTGCCGCGTGGTGGTTGAAACCCCAGTGGGCCTGAACGACAAGCAGAAGCAACTGCTCAAAGATCTGCAGGACAGCTTTGGCGGCCCGACCGGCGAACAAAACAGTCCGCGCTCCAAAAGTTTCTTCGACGGTGTGAAGAAGTTCTTTGACGATCTGACGCGCTAATTCGCAGTTTTATCTCGAATAAAAAGCCTGGGACTGAAAAGTTTCAGGCTTTTTTATTTCTATTTTCCGTTCGGAAAATCTTTATCAACTTTTCTTTTTTAGATCGTAAAAACCGATCTATCCATCATGAATAATCTAATTTTAACGAGCTTTTTGAGGGTGTAAGATAGTAATTACGAAGTATTCACCCAATAGAGAGAATAAAAGTGAAACATCTACATCGTTTTTTTAGTAGCGACGCCTCGGGCGGCATCATTCTGATCATCGCTGCAGCGGTAGCTATGTTGATGGCCAATATCGGGGTCACCAGTGGATGGTACCACGCCTTTCTGGAGACGCCCGTTCAACTGCGGGTTGGCGCGCTTGAGATCAACAAAAACATGCTGTTGTGGATCAACGATGCCTTGATGGCGGTGTTTTTCCTGCTGATCGGTCTGGAAGTGAAGCGTGAACTGATGCAGGGATCGCTTGCCAGTTTGCGTCAGGCGGCGTTCCCGATCATTGCGGCGATTGGCGGCATGATTGTTCCGGCGTTGCTGTATCTGGCATTTAACTATGCCGATCCCATCACTCGTGAAGGGTGGGCTATCCCTGCAGCAACGGATATTGCTTTTGCGTTAGGCGTGCTGGCGCTGCTGGGCAGTCGTGTCCCGCTGGCGCTGAAAATCTTCCTGATGGCGCTGGCGATTATTGATGACCTCGGCGCTATTGTGATTATTGCGTTGTTCTACACCAGCGACCTTTCACTGCTTTCGTTGGGGGTTGCCGCTCTGGCCATTGTTATCCTGGCTGCGTTGAATCTGTGTGGCGTAAGACGGACGGGTATTTACATTCTGGTCGGCGTGGTGCTGTGGACTGCAGTACTGAAATCTGGCGTGCACGCGACGCTGGCCGGGGTGATTGTGGGTTTCTTCATTCCGTTAAAGGAAAAACATGGGCGCTCACCGGCGAAGCGTCTGGAGCACGTCCTGCATCCGTGGGTGGCTTATCTGATTCTGCCGCTGTTTGCCTTTGCTAACGCAGGTGTTTCGCTGCAGGGCGTTACGCTGGATGGATTGACCTCGATTCTGCCGCTGGGAATTATCGCTGGCCTGCTCATCGGTAAGCCGCTGGGGATTAGCCTGTTCTGCTGGCTGGCGCTCCGCCTGAAGCTGGCACAGTTGCCTGAAGGCACGAATTTCCAGCAGATCATGGCGGTGGGTATTCTGTGCGGCATTGGTTTCACCATGTCGATTTTCATTGCCAGCCTGGCGTTCGGCAGCGTTGATCCAGCGCTGATTAACTGGGCAAAACTGGGGATACTGATCGGTTCTTTACTGTCGGCAGTGATCGGTTATTGCTGGTTACGCACTCGATTGAACGTGTCAGCCTGATCGGCTGACGCTTTTGTGACAATTTTCAGGGAGAGAGTATGTCTCATATCAATTACAACCACCTGTATTACTTCTGGCATGTGTATAAAGAAGGTTCGGTGGTTGGTGCAGCAGAAGC
The DNA here is from genome assembly GCF_033341895.1 of Citrobacter sp. HN-141. Taxonomy (NCBI): domain Bacteria; kingdom Pseudomonadati; phylum Pseudomonadota; class Gammaproteobacteria; order Enterobacterales; family Enterobacteriaceae; genus Citrobacter; species Citrobacter sp. HN-141. The sequence goes on from NZ_JAWPBF010000006.1 coordinate 57,501, forward strand.
GCTTTATCTGACGCCACAGACCATTACCGGGCAGATTAAAGCGCTTGAGGAACGCTTACAGGGAAAATTGTTCAAGCGTAAGGGGCGCGGACTGGAGCCCAGTGAACTGGGGGAATTAGTCTTTCGCTATGCGGATAAAATGTTCACGTTAAGCCAGGAGATGCTGGATATCGTGAACTATCGCAAAGAGTCTAATTTATTGTTCGATGTCGGTGTGGCGGATGCGTTGTCTAAACAGCTGGTCAGCAGTGTGCTGGATGCCGCCGTGGTGGAAGATGAACAAATCCACCTGCGCTGCTTTGAATCTACGCATGAGATGCTGCTAGAGCAGCTCAGTCAGCACAAGCTGGATATGATTATCTCCGATTGTCCGATTGATTCGACGCAGCAGGAAGGTCTGTTCTCGGTGAAAATAGGCGAGTGCTGTGTCAGTTTTTGGTGCACAAATCCCTTGCCTGAGAAGCCATTTCCGGCCTGTCTTGAAGAGCGGCGATTGCTGATCCCTGGTCGTCGTTCAATGCTGGGGCGTAAGCTGCTGAACTGGATTAATTCTCAGGGGCTGAATGTTGAAATCCTCGGTGAGTTTGATGATGCTGCATTGATGAAAGCCTTTGGTGCCACGCACAATGCCATTTTCGTTGCGCCAACGCTCTATTCGAACAATTTCTATGCCGATGATTCGATTGTGGAGATTGGACGTGTGGAGAACGTGATGGAGGAATACCATGCCATTTTTGCGGAGAGAATGATCCAGCACCCGGCGGTGCAGCGTATTTGTAATGCGGACTATTCCGCACTCTTTACGCCAGTGAGCAAATAAGCAGATATAAAAAAACCCGCTTGCGCGGGTTTTTTCACAAAGCGACAACAAGCAGGCGATTAAGCCAGTTTGTTGATCTGTGCAGTCAGGTTTGCTTTATGACGTGCAGCTTTGTTTTTGTGGATCAGACCTTTAGCAGCCTGACGGTCCACGATTGGTTGCATTTCGTTAAATGCTTTCAGTGCAGTAGCTTTGTCGCCAGCTTCGATAGCTGCGTATACTTTCTTGATGAAAGTACGCATCATAGAGCGACGGCTAGCGTTGTGCTTGCGGGCCTTTTCAGACTGAACGGCGCGCTTCTTAGCTGATTTGATATTAGCCAAGGTCCAACTCCCAAATGTGTTCTATATGGACAATTCAAAGGCCGAGGAATATGCCCTTTTAGCCTTCTTTTGTCAATGGATTTGTGCAAATAAGCGCCGTTTAAATTACAGCACTCGTTGCGTAGTGATGGCGCAGGATTCTACCAGCTTGCGTGCTGTGAATACAGCTTTTCGATGAGAAAAATTGAATTGGTATACCGGTGAAGGGCATCAATTTGTTTCATAACAATGAAAACAATCTTCTTTCTGTTTCGAGGAAACAATCGCCGGTTAACCTTGACCGCTGTACAGGGTATACTTTCACGATTTTCACTGTTTTGAGCCAGACATGAAGCTGATACGAGGCATACATAATCTCAGTCAGGCCCCGCATGGGTGTGTGCTGACTATTGGTAATTTCGACGGCGTGCACCGTGGCCACCGTGCCTTGTTGCAGGGCTTACGGGAAGAAGGGCGCAAACGCGGTCTGCCAGTGATGGTGATGATTTTCGAGCCACAGCCGCTGGAACTTTTTGCGACGGATAAGTCACCTGCGCGCCTTACCCGCCTGCGGGAAAAACTGCGTTATCTGGCCGAATGCGGCGTGGATTACGTGCTGTGCGTGCGCTTTGACAGGCGTTTTGCCGCATTAACGGCGCAGACCTTCATCAGCGATCTGCTGGTTAAGCGCCTTGGTGTACAATTTCTTGCCGTTGGTGATGATTTCCGCTTTGGCGCTAGCCGTGCGGGCGATTTCTTGTTATTACAAGAAGCGGGCGCTGAGTATGGTTTTGATATCACCAGCACCCAAACCTTCTGCGAAGGCGGTGTGCGCATTAGCAGCACCGCGGTACGTCAGGCGCTGGCGGAAGATAACCTGCAACTGGCCGAAAGCCTGCTTGGGCATCCTTTTACTATCTCAGGACGTGTCGTTCACGGTGATGAATTAGGGCGCACCATCGGTTTTCCGACGGCAAACTTACCGCTGCGTCGCCAGGTTTCTCCGGTGAAAGGGGTTTATGCAGTTGAAGTGATGGGACTGGGCGATAAACCGTTGCCCGGCGTCGCCAACATCGGCACCCGCCCGACGGTAGCAGGCGTACGCCAACAGTTGGAAGTGCATCTATTGGACGTTGTAATGGACCTGTATGGTCGCCATATAGATGTAGTACTGCGTAAAAAAATACGCAGCGAACAGCGATTTGCCTCGCTGGATGAGCTAAAAGCGCAGATTGCGCGTGATGAGTTGACTGCCCGTGAATTTTTCGGGCTAACAAAACCGGCTTAATGCCTATACGAGTTTTAAATACGGAACCGAGAATCTGATGAGTGACTATAAATCAACCCTGAATTTGCCGGAAACAGGGTTCCCGATGCGCGGCGATCTCGCCAAGCGCGAACCGGGAATGCTGGCGCGTTGGACTGATGATGACCTGTACGGCATCATTCGTGCGGCCAAAAAAGGCAAAAAAACCTTCATTCTGCATGATGGCCCTCCTTATGCGAATGGCAGCATTCATATTGGTCACTCGGTTAACAAGATTCTGAAAGACATTATCGTGAAGTCCAAAGGACTCACGGGTTATGACTCGCCTTACGTTCCGGGCTGGGACTGCCACGGTCTGCCGATCGAGCTGAAAGTGGAGCAGGAATACGGCAAGCCGGGCGAGAAGTTCACCGCCGCTGAGTTCCGCGCCAAGTGCCGCGAATACGCAGCGACCCAGGTTGACGGTCAGCGTAAAGACTTTATCCGTCTTGGCGTACTGGGCGACTGGTCGCATCCGTACCTGACCATGGACTTCAAAACCGAAGCCAACATCATTCGTGCGCTGGGTAAAATCATCGGCAACGGTCACCTGCACAAAGGCGCGAAGCCGGTGCACTGGTGCGTTGACTGCCGTTCTGCGCTGGCGGAAGCGGAAGTTGAGTATTATGACAAAACGTCTCCATCTATTGACGTTGCGTTCCATGCGGCTGACCCGGACGCAGTAAAAGCAAAATTTGGCGTCTCTGATGTCAATGGCCCAGTCTCTCTGGTTATCTGGACCACCACCCCGTGGACGTTACCGGCGAACCGCGCAATTTCTCTGGCGCCTGACTTTGACTATGCGCTGGTACAGATGGACGGCCAGGCGGTGATTCTGGCAAAAGATCTGGTTGAAAGCGTGATGCAGCGTATTGGCGCGGCTGAATACACCATCCTTGGCACCGTCAAAGGCGCTGAGCTGGAACTGCTGCGCTTTACCCATCCGTTTATGGGCTTTGACGTGCCGGCGATCCTTGGCGATCACGTGACGCTGGATGCGGGTACCGGTGCGGTGCATACCGCCGGCGGCCACGGCCCGGATGACTACGTCATCAGCCAGAAATACGGTCTGGAAATCGCTAACCCGGTTGGCCCGGACGGCGCATACCTGGCGGGCACTTACCCGGAACTCGACGGGGTGAACGTCTTTAAAGCCAACGACAAAATCGTTGCACTGCTGAGCGAAAAAGGCGCACTGCTGCACGTTGAGAAGATGCAGCACAGCTATCCATGCTGCTGGCGTCACAAGTCACCGATCATCTTCCGTGCGACGCCGCAGTGGTTCGTCAGCATGGATCAAAAAGGTCTGCGCGCGCAGTCGCTGAAAGAGATCAAAGGCGTGCAGTGGATCCCGGACTGGGGCCAGGCGCGTATTGAATCGATGGTTGCCAACCGCCCTGACTGGTGTATCTCCCGTCAGCGTACGTGGGGCGTGCCGATGTCTCTGTTTGTCCACAAAGACACCGAAGAGCTGCACCCGCGCGCGATCGAACTGATGGAAGAAGTCGCCAAACGCGTTGAAGTTGACGGCATCCAGGCGTGGTGGGATCTCGACCCGAAAGATATCCTCGGCGACGAAGCTGACCAGTACGTCAAAGTACCGGATACGCTGGACGTGTGGTTTGACTCCGGTTCAACCCACTCATCCGTCGTTGACGTGCGTCCTGAGTTTGCAGGGCATGCGGCAGATATGTATCTGGAAGGCTCTGACCAGCACCGTGGTTGGTTCATGTCTTCTCTGATGATCTCCACCGCCATGAAAGGCAAAGCGCCTTACCGCCAGGTACTGACCCACGGTTTCACCGTCGATGGTCAGGGCCGTAAGATGTCCAAGTCTATCGGTAACACCGTTTCTCCGCAGGATGTGATGAACAAACTGGGCGCGGATATTCTGCGTCTGTGGGTGGCATCGACCGACTATACCGGTGAAATGGCCGTTTCTGATGAAATCCTGAAACGTGCTGCCGACAGCTATCGTCGTATCCGTAACACCGCACGCTTCCTGCTGGCGAACCTGAACGGGTTCGATCCGGTTAAAGACATGGTGAAACCGGAAGAGATGGTGGTTCTGGACCGCTGGGCGGTAGGTTGTGCGCAGGCGGCTCAGGAAGAGATCCTGAAAGCTTACGAAGCCTATGACTTCCACGAAGTGGTACAGCGCCTGATGCGCTTCTGCTCCGTAGAAATGGGGTCGTTCTACCTCGACATCATCAAAGACCGTCAGTACACCGCGAAAGCGGACAGCGTGGCGCGTCGTAGCTGCCAGACTGCGCTGTTCCATATTGCCGAAGCGCTGGTTCGTTGGATGGCGCCGATCATGTCCTTCACCGCCGATGAAATCTGGGGTTACCTGCCGGGCTCCCGCGAGAAGTACGTCTTTACCGGTGAGTGGTACGACGGTCTGTTTGGCTTAGGCGAAACCGAAGCGATGAACGATGCCTACTGGGACGAGCTGCTGAAAGTACGTGGCGAAGTGAACAAGGTTATCGAGCAGGCGCGTGCAGATAAGAAAGTCGGTGGTTCTCTGGAAGCGGCAGTGACGCTGTACGCTGAACCAGAACTGGCGGCGAAACTGACCGCACTGGGCGAAGAGTTGCGCTTTGTACTGCTGACCTCCGGCGCAACGGTTGCGGATTATGCTGCGGCTCCGGCTGATGCTCAGCAGAGCGAACTGCTCAAAGGGCTGAAGATCGTACTGAGTAAAGCCGAAGGTGAGAAGTGCCCGCGCTGCTGGCATTACACCACCGACGTCGGCCAGGTGGCGGAACACGCAGAAATCTGCGGACGCTGTGTCAGCAACATCGCCGGTGATGGCGAACAACGTAAGTTTGCCTGATGAGTAAGCCTCTTTGTTCAACAGGGCTACGCTGGCTGTGGCTGGTGGTAGTCGTGCTGATTATCGACTTAGGCAGCAAATACCTGATCCTCCAGAACTTTGCTCTGGGGGATACGGTGTCGCTGTTTCCGTCGCTTAATCTGCACTACGCGCGTAACTATGGTGCGGCGTTTAGCTTCTTAGCCGACAGCGGCGGCTGGCAACGTTGGTTCTTTGCCGGCATCGCCATCGGTATTTGCGTCATCCTGATGGTGATGATGTATCGCTCGAAGGCGACGCAGAAGCTGAACAACATCGCGTATGCGTTAATCATTGGCGGTGCACTGGGCAACTTGTTCGACCGCCTGTGGCACGGCTTCGTGGTTGATATGATTGACTTTTACGTCGGCGACTGGCATTTCGCGACTTTCAATCTGGCCGATACTGCTATCTGTATCGGCGCGGCATTGATTGTTCTTGAAGGCTTCCTGCCGTCGAAAGAGAAAAAAGTCGCATAAAAAAATGCCGGATGGCGCTATGCTAATCCGGCCTACAATACACTGCGATCCTTGTTTGCCCGGTAAGCGTAGCGCCACCGGGCCTACAGTCGGCAGCAATTTTAAAGAGCAACCTGCATGTCAAAATCAGTACAGAGTAACAGTGCGGTGCTGGTGCACTTCACCCTTAAGCTCGACGATGGCTCCACCGCTGAGTCAACCCGCAATAACGGCAAGCCAGCGCTGTTTCGCCTGGGCGACGGTTCTCTGTCTGAAGGACTGGAGCAGCACCTACTGGGCTTAAAAGAGGGCGATAAAACCACGTTCTCCCTGGAGCCTGATGCGGCCTTTGGTATCACCAGCCCGGACCTCATTCAGTATTTCTCACGTCGGGAGTTTATGGACGCGGGCGAGCCAGAAATTGGCGCAATCATGCTCTTTACCGCAATGGACGGCAGTGAGATGCCTGGTGTTATCCGCGAAATCAACGGTGATTCGATCACGGTTGATTTCAACCATCCACTGGCTGGGCATACCGTTCATTTTGATATTGAAGTGCTGGAAGTCGAACCAGTACTGGAGGCGTAAAATGCAGATCCTGTTGGCCAACCCGCGCGGCTTCTGCGCTGGCGTAGACCGCGCTATCAGCATTGTAGAAAACGCGCTGGCTATTTACGGCGCGCCGATTTATGTCCGTCACGAAGTGGTGCATAACCGCTACGTGGTGGATAGCCTGCGCGAGCGCGGCGCTATTTTTATTGAGCAAATCAGCGAAGTGCCGGACGGCTCAATTCTGATTTTCTCCGCCCACGGCGTGTCTCAGGCAGTGCGTAACGAAGCCAAAGGCCGCGACCTTACAGTTTTTGATGCGACCTGTCCGTTGGTGACGAAGGTGCATATGGAAGTCGCCCGTGCCAGTCGTCGCGGCGAAGAGTCGATCCTGATCGGCCACGCCGGACACCCGGAAGTTGAAGGTACGATGGGCCAATACAGTAACCCGCAAGGGGGGATGTATCTGGTTGAATCACCGGAAGATGTGTTGAAACTGGACGTGAAAAATGAAGGTAAACTTTCCTTCATGACGCAGACCACGCTCTCCGTTGACGATACTTCGGATGTCATCGACGCGCTGCGCCAACGTTTCCCGAAAATTGTCGGGCCGCGCAAAGACGATATCTGTTATGCCACCACCAACCGTCAGGAAGCGGTTCGCGCGCTGGCGGAACAGGCTGATGTTGTGCTGGTGGTCGGCTCGAAGAACTCGTCTAACTCCAACCGTTTGGCTGAACTGGCGCAGCGGATGGGGAAAGCCGCGTATCTGATTGATGATGCGACTGACATTCAGGAAGCGTGGGTGAAAGAGGCGAAATGCGTAGGCGTGACCGCTGGCGCCTCGGCACCCGATATTCTGGTGCAGAATGTGATTGCTCGTCTGCAGGAGCTGGGTGGTGGGGAAGCTATCCCGCTTGAAGGCCGTGAAGAGAATATTGTTTTCGAAGTACCTAAAGAGCTGCGTGTGGATGTTCGTGAAGTAGAGTAAGTCTTTCACGCCATGATTATGCGAAGATGCCAGACTTAACGTCTGGCATTTTTTTTGGAGAAACCATGCGCTTACCGATCATTCTTGATACCGATCCCGGCATTGATGATGCCGCCGCTATTGCCGCCGCGCTGTTTGCCCCTGAGCTGGATCTGCAACTGATGACCACGGTAGCAGGCAATGTGTCGGTGGAAAAAACCACCCGTAATGCGTTGCAGTTGCTGCATTTCTGGAAGGCGGATATTCCCCTGGCGCAGGGCGCATCCATGCCGCTGGTGCGCCCGTTGCGTGATGCTGCTTCCGTACACGGTGAGTCCGGCATGGAAGGGTACGAATTTGTCGAGCACGACCGCCAGCCGCTGGCAAAACCTGCCTTCCAGGCCATTCGTGATGCGCTGATGCATGCCCCCCAGCCGGTGACGTTGGTGGCAATTGGTCCTTTGACCAACATTGCGTTGCTGCTGACTCATTATCCTGAATGCGTATTCAACATTCAGCGCCTGGTGATGATGGGCGGTTCGGCCGGGCGCGGGAACTTCACGCCAAACGCTGAGTTTAATATCGCTATCGACCCGGAAGCGGCAGCGAAAGTATTCCGGAGTGGGCTGGAGATTGTAATGTGCGGGCTGGACGTGACCAACCAGGCCATGCTTGCGCCGGATTATCTGGCGACGTTACCAGGGCTTAATCAGACCGGAAAAATGCTGCATGCGCTGTTCAGTCACTACCGTAGCGGTAGCATGAATACGGGGCTGCGAATGCACGACCTGTGCGCTATTGCCTGGCTGGTGCGCCCGGATCTCTTTACGCTCAAGTCCTGTTTTGTCGCCGTTGAAACGCAGGGGGAATATACCTCTGGCACAACGGTAGTAGATATTGAAGGGCGGCTGGGGCAACCCGCTAATGCCCAGGTGGCGCTGGGGCTGGATGTCGAGGGTTTCCAGCAGTGGGTGGCACACGTTCTGGCACTGGCCCCCTGATTTCCACGCGATATAACGATATGACGCTGCTTATTCCGTGGCGTCATGCCTTTTACTGATATCTTTCCCTGTTTATCATTAAATTCTAATTATCGACGTTTTCGGCTGGCGGCGCAGCGATGCGCTGGTTAATCTGAAAACGATTTACGTAAAATTAACAAAAGAGAATAGCTATGCATGATGCACAAATCCGCGTTGCCATCGCGGGAGCCGGAGGACGCATGGGGCGTCAGTTGATTCAGGCCACTCTTGGCATGGACGGCGTACAGCTTGGCGCGGCGCTGGAGCGTGAAGGCTCTTCCTTATTGGGTAGCGATGCCGGGGAACTGGCGGGCGCAGGAAAGACGGGCGCAGGAAAGACGGGCGTGACCGTGCAAAGCAGTCTTGAAGAGATAAAAGATGATTTTGACGTTTTTATCGATTTTACCCGCCCGGAAGGTACGCTGACACATCTGGCGTTTTGTCGCCAGCACGGTAAAGGCATGGTGATTGGCACCACCGGCTTCGATGAGGCGGGAAAACAGGCTATTCACGATGCCGCACAGGATATTGGCATCGTCTTCGCTGCTAACTTTAGCGTCGGCGTGAACGTTATGCTGAAGCTGCTGGAGAAAGCCGCAAAAGTCATGGGTGACTATACCGATATCGAAATTATTGAAGCGCACCACCGCCATAAAGTGGATGCGCCGTCTGGTACCGCGCTGGCGATGGGGGAGGCGATAGCCGGGGCACTGGATAAAGATTTAAAAGACTGTGCCGTCTATGCGCGTGAAGGTTATACCGGTGAACGTGTGCCGGGCACTATCGGTTTTGCGACGGTGCGTGCGGGAGATATCGTTGGGGAACATACCGCGATGTTTGCTGATATCGGTGAGCGCATCGAGATTACGCATAAAGCCTCCAGCCGTATGACATTCGCCAACGGTGCGGTGAGATCGGCAGTTTGGCTGAAATCTAAATCAAATGGTCTTTTTGATATGCGAGATGTGCTCGATTTACGCAATTTGTAAGGTTTATTACCCTTCGTGATGTGGTTATTGTAGTCATAATTACTTGATTACATAGGGCAATATTTTATTGCCCTTTATTTTATCTGTTTGATGTTGATTTTGAATTTAGTGTCTTATTTTTATAGGTTTTACTGTCTTTTTGTGTTGGTTAAATGTAAATTTTGACCATTTGGTCTGCTTTTTATCTCTTGTTTTTGAGATTTGATACTCTTCCTGCTCCGCAAGCGTTTTCCACTCTAAGTTAGTTGATCTTTTTGATGCCTGGAGGCGGGTTAATTCGTCAATGGCGCAAAATAATAATAAAAATTGTCCTTTTGGGTAGACTTTTACGTGGGCTATCTCTAGAATGCCGCCGTTTGCCAGAAATCCATAGGTAAGCAAATTTGCATTGATTCATAGTGTGTTAATGAATTAATATGCAAATAAAGTGAGTGAATATTCTCTGGAGGGTGTTTTGATTAAGTCAGCGCTATTGGTTCTGGAAGACGGAACCCAGTTTCACGGTCGGGCCATAGGGGCAACAGGTTCGGCGGTTGGGGAAGTCGTTTTCAATACTTCAATGACCGGTTATCAAGAAATCCTCACTGATCCTTCCTATTCCCGCCAAATCGTCACTCTTACTTATCCTCATATCGGTAATGTCGGCACCAATGAAGCCGATGCAGAATCTTCTCAGGTACATGCGCAAGGCCTGGTCATTCGCGACCTGCCGCTGATTGCCAGCAACTTCCGCGATACCGAAGACCTCTCTTCTTACCTCAAGCGCCATAACATCGTGGCGATTGCCGATATCGATACTCGTAAGCTGACGCGTCTGCTGCGTGAAAAAGGCGCACAGAACGGCTGCATTATTGCGGGTGACAACCCGGATGCGGCGCTGGCGCTGGAAAAAGCCAAAGCGTTTCCGGGCCTGAACGGTATGGATCTGGCGAAAGAAGTGACCACCGCGGAGCCGTATAGCTGGACGCAGGGTAGCTGGACGCTGGAAGGTAACTTACCGGAAGCAAAATCTGCTGATGAACTCCCGTTCCACGTCGTGGCTTACGATTTCGGTGCCAAACGTAACATTCTGCGTATGTTAGCGGATCGCGGCTGTCGCCTGACGGTTGTCCCGGCGCAGACCTCTGCAGAAGAGGTCCTGAAAATGAATCCGGACGGTATCTTCTTGTCCAACGGTCCTGGCGACCCGGCACCGTGCGACTACGCGATTACCGCGATTCAGAAATTCCTCGAAACCGATATTCCGGTATTTGGCATCTGCCTCGGCCATCAGCTGCTGGCGCTGGCGAGCGGTGCAAAAACCATCAAGATGAAGTTTGGCCACCACGGCGGCAACCATCCGGTGAAAGATATTGATAACAATACCGTGATGATCACCGCGCAGAACCACGGTTTTGCGGTTGATGAGGCCTCCATGCCTGCCAACCTGCGCGTGACCCACAAGTCACTGTTCGACGGCACCCTGCAGGGGATTCATCGTACCGATAAACCGGCATTCAGCTTCCAGGGGCACCCGGAGGCGAGCCCAGGTCCGCACGACGCTGCGCCGTTGTTTGACCACTTTATCGAGCTTATTGAGCAATACCGTCAGTCCGCGAAATAATCAGGAGTAAAAGAGCCATGCCAAAACGTACAGACATAAAAAGTATCCTGATTCTGGGCGCGGGTCCGATTGTAATCGGTCAGGCGTGTGAGTTTGACTATTCCGGCGCGCAGGCGTGTAAAGCCCTGCGTGAAGAGGGTTACCGCGTTATTCTGGTGAACTCAAACCCGGCAACCATCATGACCGACCCGGAAATGGCCGATGCCACCTACATCGAGCCGATTCACTGGGAAGTAGTACGCAAAATTATTGAGAAAGAACGCCCGGATGCGGTGCTGCCAACCATGGGCGGTCAGACAGCGCTGAACTGTGCGCTGGAACTGGAACGCCAGGGCGTACTGGCTGAGTTCGGCGTCACCATGATTGGCGCGACGGCAGATGCCATTGATAAAGCGGAAGACCGTCGTCGCTTCGACATCGCGATGAAAAAAATCGGCCTCGACACCGCGCGTTCAGGCATCGCCCACACCATGGAAGAAGCGCTGGCGGTTGCCGCTGATGTTGGCTTCCCGTGCATTATCCGCCCTAGCTTCACCATGGGCGGCACCGGCGGCGGTATCGCCTACAACCGCGAAGAGTTCGAAGAAATCTGCGAACGCGGTCTGGACCTTTCCCCAACCAATGAGCTGCTGATTGATGAATCGCTGATTGGTTGGAAAGAGTACGAGATGGAAGTGGTGCGTGATAAAAACGACAACTGCATCATCGTCTGTTCCATTGAAAACTTCGACGCCATGGGCATCCATACCGGTGACTCCATCACCGTAGCACCAGCCCAGACGCTGACCGACAAAGAATATCAAATCATGCGTAACGCCTCGATGGCGGTACTGCGTGAAATCGGCGTGGAAACCGGTGGTTCTAACGTCCAGTTTGCGGTAAACCCGAAAAATGGTCGTCTGATCGTCATCGAAATGAACCCGCGTGTATCCCGTTCCTCAGCGCTGGCGTCCAAAGCAACAGGCTTCCCGATTGCGAAAGTAGCGGCGAAACTGGCGGTGGGTTACACCCTCGATGAGCTGATGAACGACATCACTGGCGGTCGTACTCCGGCATCCTTCGAGCCGTCCATCGACTACGTTGTGACGAAGATTCCACGATTTAACTTCGAGAAATTTGCGGGCGCAAACGACCGTCTGACTACCCAGATGAAATCTGTTGGTGAAGTGATGGCGATTGGCCGCACCCAGCAGGAATCCCTGCAGAAAGCGCTGCGCGGTCTGGAAGTGGGCGCGACCGGTTTTGACCCGAAAGTAAGCCTGGACGATCCGGAAGCGCTGACTAAAATCCGCCGTGAGCTGAAAGACGCAGGCGCTGAGCGTATCTGGTACATCGCTGATGCGTTCCGCGCTGGCCTGTCTGTCGATGGTGTGTTCAACCTGACCAACATCGACCGCTGGTTCCTGGTACAGATTGAAGAGCTGGTGCGTCTGGAAGAAAAAGTGGCTGACGTGGGCATTAACGGCCTCGACGCTGACTTCCTGCGTATGCTTAAACGCAAAGGCTTCGCCGATACGCGTCTGGCTAAACTGGCGGGCGTGCGCGAAGCAGAAATTCGCAAACTGCGTGAACAGTATCAGCTGCACCCGGTATACAAGCGCGTGGACACCTGTGCCGCAGAATTCTCCACCGACACCGCCTACATGTACTCCACCTATGAAGAAGAGTGCGAAGCGAATCCGACTCAGGATCGCGACAAAATTATGGTGCTGGGCGGTGGTCCGAACCGTATCGGCCAGGGGATTGAATTCGACTACTGCTGCGTACACGCCTCATTGGCGCTGCGTGAAGACGGTTACGAGACCATCATGGTCAACTGTAACCCGGAAACCGTTTCCACCGACTACGACACATCTGACCGTCTGTACTTCGAGCCGGTGACGCTGGAAGATGTGCTGGAAATCGTGCGTATCGAGAAGCCGAAAGGCGTTATTGTTCAGTACGGCGGCCAGACTCCGCTGAAACTGGCTCGTGCGCTGGAAGCTGCAGGTGTTCCGGTTATCGGCACCAGCCCGGATGCGATTGACCGTGCCGAAGACCGTGAACGTTTCCAGCAGGCGGTTGACCGTCTGAAGCTGAAGCAACCGGCCAACGCCACCGTAACCGCTATCGAGCAGGCTGTTGAGAAAGCAAAAGAAATCGGTTATCCGCTGGTGGTGCGTCCGTCCTACGTTCTCGGCGGCCGCGCGATGGAAATTGTCTACGACGAAGCTGACCTGCGTCGCTACTTCCAGACGGCGGTGAGCGTTTCCAACGATGCGCCAGTGCTGCTGGACCGCTTCCTCGACGATGCGGTAGAAGTTGACGTGGATGCTATCTGCGACGGTGAAATGGTGCTGATTGGCGGTATCATGGAGCACATCGAACAGGCGGGCGTGCACTCCGGTGACTCCGCATGTTCTCTGCCTGCTTATACGCTGAGTCAGGAAATTCAGGACGTCATGCGTCAACAGGTGCAGAAACTGGCCTTCGAACTGCAGGTTCGCGGTCTGATGAACGTCCAGTTTGCCGTGAAGAACAACGAAGTTTACCTGATTGAAGTGAACCCACGTGCGGCGCGTACCGTTCCGTTCGTCTCTAAAGCCACTGGTGTACCGCTGGCGAAAGTGGCGGCACGTGTGATGGCGGGTAAAACATTGGCACAGCAGGGCGTTACCAAAGAAGTCATCCCGCCGTACTACTCGGTAAAAGAAGTGGTGCTGCCGTTCAATAAATTCCCGGGCGTTGACCCGCTGTTAGGACCAGAAATGCGCTCTACCGGTGAAGTCATGGGCGTAGGGCGTACCTTTGCCGAAGCGTTCGCTAAGGCACAGCTGGGCAGCAGCTCCACCATGAAAAAACAGGGTCGTGCGCTGCTCTCCGTTCGCGAAGGCGATAAAGAGCGCGTGGTTGACCTTGCGGCGAAACTGCTGAAGTTTGGCTTCGAGCTGGATGCGACGCACGGGACCGCGATTGTTCTGGGTGAAGCGGGTATCAATCCACGCCTGGTGAACAAGGTGCATGAAGGTCGTCCGCACATTCAGGACCGTATTAAGAATGGCGAATATACCTACATCATCAATACCACCGAAGGTCGTCAGGCCATTGAAGACTCCAAGCTGATTCGCCGTAGCGCGCTGCAGTATAAAGTGCATTATGACACTACGCTGAACGGCGGTTTCGCCACAGCAATGGCGCTGAATGCTGATGCTACCGAGAAGGTGACGTCGGTTCAGGAAATGCACGCGCAGATCAAAAAGTCGTAAATAAAGGGTCCGGCGGATATTGCTCTAACCGGACCTGTAATATAATTTTGAAAGGGTTTCTGTAAAGAAACCCTTTTTTATCTTGCGTAAGGTCATTCCTGGACAAGTCCGTTTACGTAACCACATTTTCAATGTAATAAGCACGATATTGCTCACACTATTCAATATTTAAGTCGCATACTATCCTTTATATCCACAATTTTAATATGGCTTAGTTTTTATTAATTTGGACAGGCCGTAGCCAGATTTTTAATTTGTGAAATGGTGTGCTTATGTGTGAAAAATATGTTGAAAGACCGCTTTATTTGTTAATTGCCGACTGGATGATGGTTGAGGATCGTTGGATTACCGCCAAGGAAATTTCCCGCCATTTTGATATTGAACACTGCAAAGCAATTAATACGCTCTCTTATATTCTGTCGGAAGTGGGAGAAATTGTTTGTGAAGTTAAGATGATCCCGAATCAGATTGCTGGTCGGGGCTGCCAGTGCCAGCGTCTGGTAAAAGTCATTAGTATTGATTCTCATCTCTACCGCCGATTGAATCACAATTTGCAGGAAAAAAAGGTAAGTGTGGCGAAAACGCCGCGCCTGTCCGCTGTTCCTCCAACAGAGCTTAATCGTGAGCAGAAATGGCAGATGATGCTCTCCAAGAGTATGCGTCGCTAATAATTAGTTTGCCTGATGGTGGCATAAACGGTGATTGACGCGTAAGCCGGATAAGCGTGAGCGCATCCGGCATCAATTACTGTGCTGATTTGGGTTTTACGTCCGTCGTGCCTTTCAGGCGCGGCCGGTTTTCTTCGACCCGCGTTAAGGGCAGTGTTTCGTGTAGACCTGTTTGGCAGCGGATTGCAAGATCCTGATATTCTTTGGTGTTTAGCCGTTTCCAGTGCAGTTCCTGGTCCGTGACTTCACGCAATACGCGAGCGGGTGAGCCTACCAGCATCTGCCTTGCCTCTCCCTGAAAGCCGGCTTTGACAAAGCTCATGGCGGCGACAATGCTCTCTTCGCCAATCACTGCGCCGTCCATAATGACGCTGTTCATGCCGATCAGCGCATCTCTGCCCACCACGCAACCGTGCAGGATTGCGCCATGGCCGATGTGCCCGTTCTTATGCACGATGGTGTCGGTGTCGCAGTAGCCGTGCATAATGCAGCCATCCTGCAGATTAGAACCTGCCTCCAGGATCAAGCGACCATAATCACCACGCAATGACGCGTGCGGGCCAACATAAACTCCGGCACCCACAATGACATCGCCAATCAGTACGGCGCTGGGATGGATAAAGGCATCCGGATGTACCACCGGGATCAGGCCCTCAAAGGCGTAGTAGCTCATCGTTTTATCTCGGTTTTATTGCCGGATAAGCGAATCGCTATCCGGCATCGGCACATTAACGACCTTTCCACACCGGATCGCGTTTTTCCGCAAATGCCTGTGGTCCTTCCAGCGCATCTTCAGAGTGCAGGACAGCGGGATAATGTTTCAGTACGCCGCTACGGATGTAACGGTAGCCTTCTTCCACCGGCATTTCGCTGGTCGCACGGTAAATCTCTTTCAGCGCGGCGATAGCCAGTGGGGCGCTATTCACCAGCTGTTGCGCCAGTTCGCGGGCGCTGTCCATCAATTCACTCTGGCTAACAACACGGTTCACAATCCCCCAACGCAGCGCTTCTTCGGCGCTCATGCGTCTGCCGGTCATCACCATTTCATTGACGATAGCCGGCGGCAGCAGTTTCGGCAGACGCAGTACGCCGCCACTGTCCGGTACAATACCGAGTTTGGCTTCCGGCAGGGCGAAGCTGGCGTTCTCTGCGCAGACGATAAAATCGGCCGCCAGCGCCAGTTCGAAACCACCACCAAATGCATAGCCGTTTACCGCAGCGATGACCGGTTTATCGAGATCGAATATTTCGGTTAAACCGGCAAAGCCGCCTGGGCCAAAATCGGCGTCCGGCGCTTCACCTTCAGCCGCCGCTTTTAAGTCCCAGCCCGCAGAAAAGAATTTCTCACCGCCGCCGGTGATAATCGCTACGCGTAATTCCGGGTCGTCACGAAAATTAAGAAACGCTTCACCCATGGCAAAGCTGGTTTTGGCGTCAATGGCATTGGCTTTGGGCCTGTCCAGCGTAATTTCCAGAATCGGGCCATTGCGGGTCAGATGTAATGATTCACTCATGGTTCATCTCCAGATAAATAGGTTTTCAGGCAGGAGATATTCCTGCCAGAGAGGTTATTTCAGATTTTTTTTAATTATTTTCCCTGAACAATTTCGCGGCAGGTCGGTTCTGATCTCCATAAAAGAGGGAACCTTAAATTTCGCCATATTGTGTTCGCAGAAGCTGAAAAACTCGGCTTCGCTTAATGTTTCACCTTCATTCAGGACAATAAATGCTTTAATCGCTTCATCACGGATAGTGTCTTTGATACCGACAACCACAATGTCCTGAATTTTCGGATGTGCAGAAATAATATTTTCCAGCTCGACGCAGGAGACATTTTCTCCGCCGCGTTTAATCATATTGCAGCGTCTGTCGACGAAATAAAAATAGCCATCCTCATCCTGATAGCCCGAATCACCGGTATGTAACCAGCCTTCAGGTTCCAGCGCTTTGGCGGTTGCCTCCGGTTGCGCGTAGTACTCTTTGAAGATGGTTTTGCCCGGCACGCCTTTAATGCAGATTTCGCCCATTTCACCGGCGGGCAGGGGACGGTTTTGGTCGTCGCGAATTTCAGCTTCATAGCTAAAACCGACACGACCAATTGAAGGCCAGCGCCGTTTGTCTCCTGGACGGTCGCCAATAATGCCGACGATGGTTTCTGTCATACCGTAGGAGGTCAGCAGCCTGACGCCAAAACGCCCGGTAAAGTCGTCTTTTTCCTGCTCTGATAAGTTGAGGTAGAACATCACTTCACGCAGATGATGTTGCCTGTCCGTCGGCGAGGCGGGCTGTACCATCAGCGTTCTGATCATCATCGGGATGCATTCCGTCACCGTCGCTTGATATCGACGTACCTGGTCCCAGAAGCCCCGGGCGCTGTACTTCTCAATCAGCACGAAGGTGCTCCCTGATGAAAATGCCGGCATTGCAGCCGTGCACTGGCAGTCGATATGAAACGCAGGCATCACCGTCATGTAGACGTCATCATCGCGCAGGGCGATTTGCCAGGCAGAGTAGTAACCTGCAAAACGCAGGTTGTAGTGGGTAATTACCACCCCTTTGGGACGTGAGGTGGTGCCTGAGGTAAACAGAATTTCCGCCGTATCGTCAGTAGATAACGCGGGCGTATAGCATAGCGTGGCTGACTGTCGGTCTTTCAGGAGGGAAAAGTGGCTTACGCCGTCATCCGCCGGAAGCCGATCGCCAATCAGACAGATGTGATTCAGTGGTGTCTCGTTTTCCTGGCGTATCTGGCGGTACATAGGATAAAACTGGGCGCTGGTGACCAGCAGGCGCACTTGACTGTTTTGCAGAATCCAGGCGCTTTCTTCACCCAGCAGACGGGCATTAATCGGGACCATAATGGCGCCGATTTTTGCCAGTCCAAACCAGCAAAAAATGAATTCCGGACAGTTATCCAGATGCAATGCGACCTTATCGCCCTTGCGGACCCCTAAAGAATGGAAAAGATTCGCCGTGCGGTTAATTTCTTCATTAAGCGAGGCATAGCTAAACTGCTGAACGCTTCCTTCGCAGGATTCGAAAATAAGTGCCGTTTTATTTCCGTACACCCCGGCCAGGTCGTCCCACATCTGACGTAAGTTTTGTCCGCCAACGATATCCATATTGCTTTATCCACTGAAAACAGGCGTGAGCGCTAACCAAACCCGTGGGTTAGCGCGTCGCGTTTATTCCTCAACCCTGGCCAGGCCTTTGCCGACCAGCTCATTTATGTCTGCTTCGCTATAACCGATATTTTTCAGAATGGCGGCGGTATCCATGCCGTGTGATGGCATGCCACGCCAGATTTTCCCCGGATTATTTTTGAATTTCGGCATGATGTTTGGCCCTTTGCAGGTGCGACCATCCATCGTTTGCCACTGAGTGATAGATTCACGGGCAACGTACTGCGGGTTGCCTTCCAGTTCTGGAATCGTCAGCACCTTCGCGCAAGCGATGTTCAGTTCGGCAAAGCGTGCCTGGACCTCGGCAATGGTGTGTTGCGCCAGCCAGGCATCCAGTTTTTCTTCGACTAATGGGCCGTATGGGCATTCAACGCGATGGATAAGCTGAGTTCCTTCCGGGACTTCAGGGGTACCGAGGATGTGAGCCAGACCAATATCTTTAAAGCACTCGTTGATTTGCGTGATACCAACCAGTTCCATAACGATGTAGCCATCAGCACATTTATACAGACCGCAACCGGCGTAGTAGGGGTCTTTACCTTTGGTCATGCGCGGGCAAATTTCGCCGCCGTTGAAGTAATCCATCATGAAGTACTGACCCATACGCAGCATCACTTCGTACATGGCAACGTCAATACTTTCCCCTTTACCCGTTTCGCGCACTTTGTGCAGCGCAGCCAGCGCGGCGGTGGTTGCGGTCATGCCAGAAAAGTAATCGGCGGTGTATGGGAAGGCGGGCATAGGTTGATCAACGTCGCCGTTTTGGATCAGATAGCCGCTGAATGCCTGCGCGATGGTGTTATAAGCCGGAAGATTGGTGTACTCCTCGGTGCCAAACTGACCGAAGCCGGAAAGGTGGGCGATAACCAGTTTCGGGTTATGCTCCCACAATACCTCATCAGTAATGCCGCGACGGGCAAAGGCCGGGCCCTTACTGGCTTCGATGAAGATGTCGGTGGTTTCCATTAATTTCAGAAACGCTTCCCGACCTTCATCTTTGAAAATATTGAGCGAGAGTGCGTGCAGATTACGGCGTGAAAGCTGCGGGTAGTTGGGTTGCACGCGGATGGTATCGGCCCATGCCACGTTCTCTATCCAGATAACTTCCGCACCCCATTCGGCAAACATTTGCCCGGCGAACGGCCCGGCAATTTCAATGCCTGAAAAGACAACCCGCAGCCCGGCAAGTGGCCCAAAGGTTGGCATGGATAAATGATTCATAATTTTGCTCCTGGCAGTTAGTTGTAGGCCGGATAAGCGAAGTGCCATCCGGCATCCCACTTAGCGGTATTGCTTGAGTACCGCACGACCCAACGTCAGGATCTGCATTTCGTCAGAGCCACCAGAAACACGGTCAACGCGCAGGTCACGCCAGAAACGGGTAATGCGATGGTTGCCCGCGATACCCACGCCACCCAGTACCTGCATAGCGCTGTCTACCACTTCGAACGCGGCGTTGGCGCAGAAGTATTTGCACATTGCCGCGTCACCCGAAGTAATGGTGCCGTTATCCGCTTTCCATGCGGCTTCCAGCAGCATGTTTTTCATGGAGTTCAGTTTGATCGCCATATGCGCGAACTTCTCCTGAATCAGCTGGAAACGGCCGATAGTTTCGCCAAACTGTACACGCTGATTAGCGTAGCGCGCCGCATCTTCAAAGGCGCACATTGCCGTACCGTAGTTGGTCAGCGCGACGAGGAAACGTTCGTGGTCAAACTCTTCTTTTACGCGGTTGAAACCATTACCTTCCCGACCGAACATGTCTTTCTCATCCAGTTCGACGTCATCAAAGGTGATTTCACAGCAGCTATCCATGCGCAGACCAAGTTTCTCCAGCTTGTTGACCTTGATACCTGCTTTGCTCATATCAACAAACCACTCGGTATAAACAGGTTTATCCGGCGATGCACCATCTCTCGCCATCACCACGATATACGGGGTATAGGCGCTACTGGTGATGAAGCACTTACTGCCATTAAGATAAACCTTACCATTTTTGCGTGTATAAGTGGTTTTCAGACTACCAACATCCGATCCTGCTCCCGGTTCGGTGATCGCCGAGTTCCACATCTGCTTACCGGTTCCCTGGAACGCCATGATTTTATCAATTTGCTCCTGGGTGCCTTCACGCAGGAAAGTGTTAAAACCTCCCGGTAATTGGTACAACACGTAAGTGGGGGCGCCAAGACGACCCAGTTCCATCCAGACGGCGGCAACGGTGACGAAACCGGCTTCCAGACCACCGTGTTCTTCCGGGATCAACAGACTATCGATGCCCATATCCGCCAGCGCTTTTACAAAACGCTCAGGGTAGACGCTGTCGCGATCGCACTCGGCAAAATAAGCTTCCCAGTTCTCACTGGCCATCAGTTCACGAATACCGGCGACAAACAGTTCCTGCTCGTCATTTAAGTTGAAATCCATCTTTCAGCCTCTTGATCAATTGGGTTAATGAGAATTACTTGTCTTTCCAGTGCACTTTGGCGTCTTTTATAAAGGACAGCGTCACCATGATGTTGACGAAGAACAGCGGACATCCCCCGGCGATAATTGCGGTCTGAATGGGCTTCAACCCACCCAGCGCCAGCAGAACGATGCCGATGACGCCGACCAGGACGGACCACCCGATACGGATCAGCAGCGGAGGTTCTTCACCGTCGCGAACTTCGCGACAGGTCGACATCGCCAGGGTATAGGAACAGGCGTTAATCAGAGTGACAGTGGCAATGAAGCAGAGGATAAAGAATCCCCACATCGTGGCGGTGCTAAACGGTAAGGCGGCCCAGGTTTCGATAATGGCGCGTGCCACACCGTGTTGTTCAATCAACTGCGGGATATTGAGGATGTTTTTATCCATCAGCAACAGCGTGTTACTGCCAAGGACAGTCCACAGGATCCAGGTCGACGCGGTCAGGCCCAGCACCATCCCGAAGCACAGTTCACGTACGGTACGACCACGAGAAATACGTGCCAGGAAGATACTCATCTGGATGGCGTAAATGACCCACCATGCCCAGTAGAAGACGGTCCAGCCCTGCGGGAAGCCGCCTTTGCCGATAGCATCGGTATAGAACAACATGCGCGGTAAATACATCAGCAGCATGCCGACGGAGTCGGTGAAGTAGTTCATGATGAAGCTGGCACCGCTGACGATGAACACCCAACCGAGCATCAGGAAACTCAGGTAGCTGCGCACATCACTGGCGATCTTGACCCCTTTTTGCAGGCCACAGGCTACGCAAATAGCGTTCAGGATGATCCAGCAGGTAATGATGATGGCGTCTAATTGCAGCGTATGCGGAATGCCGAACAGGTACTGCATACACTCGGTTACCAGCGGTGTCGCCAGACCGAGACTGGTACCCATCGCAAAGATCAGCGCCACCAGATAGAAGTTATCGACGATCGTTCCGAACAAGCCCTTTGCATGTTTTTCGCCAACTAGCGGCACCAGTGTAGAGCTGGGGCGGATGACGTCCATTTTGCGCACAAAGAAGAAGTAGGCGAAGGCAACGGAGAGGAAGCTATAGGTTGCCCACGGCAGCGGTCCCCAGTGGAACAGGCTGTATGCCAGGCCTATCTCTTTCGCTCCTGTTGAGTTCGGGGCGAGAGCAAAGGGGGGCGTAGAGATATAGTAGTAGATCTCTATCGAGCCCCAGAACAGTACGGCAGCGGATGTACAGGAGGCGAACATCATGAAAATCCAACTGGCGGTGCTAAATTCTGGTTTTTCGTCGCCTAATTTCTTTTTGGCGTACGGACCAAAAACCAGCCAGAACCAGCCGAAGAGCATGATGACCATATACCATTCAAATGCCCAACCCCAGACATTGGTGACATAACTAAATACTGCATTAATAACCACATTAGCGGCATCGAGATCTCTCACTGTTAGCCAGCAAAGTATCCCGACAATTATTAATGGCGGAAAGAAAACCTTAGGTTCAATTCCCGACTTTCTCTTTTCATTTTTCATAATTGAATTCCAGTGTGAAAACGAAATTTATTTAGCGTTCCCGTTTGTAATCTTTGTTTATTTATTATTAATGATTTGTTGATAACTGTTTAACCTCTGGGGCGCCTCAATGAGTAACTCATAATGGGTATTCGTAACGGGTGGTTCTGTTATGTGCGTCACACTTTTTTATGCTGGTAATTTTGGCTTAAAAATCAACTTTACATCTTTATATTCAATGGGTTGATGTTGGTTTTTTAACTTTTTTAAGTGTTTGTCTTTCAATATTGTTGAACCAGCAAACAATATTGAAAATTTTCCTGTTTGACATGTTTTGTTCAATATTGGTGAGGCATGTAACACTATTGAAAGTTACGAATTTCAATGTGTGACATTTTCAATATTGGTGATTAATGTTTTATTTCCGAATTAAAGAGCGTGATATTTGTATTTAACACCGCCGATATAAATAACGTTTCCTTCATGATTTCTGGAGATGCAATGAAGATAATTACTTGCTACAAATGCGTACCTGATGAACAGGATATTGCAATTAATAATGCTGACGGAACACTCGATTTCAGCAAAGCGGATGGCAAAATCAGCCAATATGATCTGAATGCAATTGAAGCTGCGTGTCAGTTAAAACAGCAACAAGGTGAGGCACAGGTCGTCGCCATGAGCGTGGGTGGGAAAGCACTGACCAATGCCAAAGGGCGTAAAGATGTGCTCTCCCGTGGTCCTGATGAACTGATTGTGGTGATTGACGAGCAGTTTGAACAGGCGCTGCCACAACATACCGCAAGCGCGCTGGCCGCTGCCGCACAAAAATCAGGCTTTGATCTGCTTATCTGTGGTGATGGTTCTTCCGATTTGTACGCACAGCAGGTTGGTCTGCTGGTGGGCGAAGCGCTGAATATCCCGGCGATTAACGGTGTGAGTAAAATCCTCTCTCTTACCGACAGCACGTTGACGGTAGAACGTGAACTGGAAGATGAAGTCGAAACCCTAAGCATACCGCTGCCAGCGGTGATTGCGGTCTCAACTGACATCAACACCCCTCAAATCCCTTCCATGAAAGCCATTCTCGGTGCGGCGAAAAAGCCGGTTCAGGTCTGGTCGCCAGCGGACATTGGGTTTACTGGCGCACAGGCGTATTCCGTACAACAGGTTGCCGCACCGAAACAACGCGAGCGTCAACGCGTTGTGATTGAAGGTGACGGTGAAGAACAGATTGCCGCGTTTGTCGAGAATCTTCGCAAAATCATTTAATTATCAGGGGATGTTATGAACAAGTTTTCCAGTGTCTGGGTATTCAGCGATACCCCTTCTCGTCTGCCGGAACTGATGAGTGGTGCGCAGGCTTTAGGTGAAAAAGTTAACACATTCGTACTGAGTGACGCTGATAGCGCGATGGCATTCCAACTGGGTGCGGATCATGCCTGGTTGCTCAGCGGTAAGCCAGAAGATCGCATGATGGAGGATTACGCCGGGGTAATGGCTGAGGCGATTCGTCAGCACAGCGAAGGGGGGGCGGTACTGCTGCCGAATACGCGTCGTGGCAAGCTGTTAGCGGCAAAACTGGGTTTTCGTTTATCAGCGGCAGTTTCCAACGATGCCAGTGCAGTGACATTGCAGGACGGAAAAGCCGCGGTCAAACATATGGTCTACGGTGGCCTGGCAATGGGAGCGGAAACCATCGCGTCACCGTTTGCCGTACTGACGCTTAGTAGCGGAACGTTTGACGCCCAACAGCCAGACACCTCCCGCAGCGGAGAGATGCACACGGTGCAATGGCAGGCTCCGACCATTGCCGTGACGCGTACGGCAACTCAGGCGCGTCAGAGCAACAGCGTTGATCTTGATAAAGCCCGTCTGGTGGTTAGCGTGGGACGTGGTATTGGCAGCAAAGAGAATATCTCTCTGGCTGAAGCGCTGTGCCAGACGATTGGCGCTGAGCTGGCCTGTTCCCGTCCGGTGGCAGAAAACGAGAAGTGGATGGAGCACGAACGCTACGTCGGCATCTCCAACCTGATGTTGAAGCCTGAACTGTATCTGGCAGTGGGGATCTCCGGGCAGATCCAACATATGGTTGGCGCCAACGGCGCGCAAACAATCTTCGCTATCAACAAAGACAAAAATGCACCGATCTTCCAGCACGCGGATTTCGGCATCGTTGGTGATGCACTGAAGATCCTGCCTGCGCTGACGGCTGCCTTAGCGCGCTAAACCATATCGGGCAGGGTACGAGAGTACCCTGCTGCAGAGAGGAGTTTGTTATGTCCGAAGATATCTTTGATGCCATCATCGTGGGTGCAGGCCTGGCCGGTTCGGTTGCGGCGCTGGTGCTCGCTCGCGAAGGTGCACAAGTGTTGGTTATCGAGCGCGGAAATTCTGCTGGCGCGAAGAATGTCACCGGCGGGCGCATGTATGCGCATAGCCTGGAGCGCATTATCCCAGGTTTTGCAGAACAAGCCCCGATTGAACGTGTGATTACCCACGAAAAACTCGCCTTTATGACCGACAAAGGGGCGATGACCATCGATTACTGCAACGGTGAGGATGCAACATCGTCGCAGGTTTCTTATTCCGTATTACGCAGTAAGTTTGACGCCTGGCTGATGGAACAGGCCGAAGAAGCCGGCGCTCAGCTCATCACCGGTATTCGCGTGGATAACGTTGTGCAGCGCGAAGGCAAAGTCGTGGGCGTGGAAGCCGACGGCGATATTCTGGAAGCGAAAGTGGTGATCCTCGCCGACGGGGTGAATTCTCTGCTGGCTGAAAAGCTGGGTATGGCAAAGCGCGTTCAGGCATCGCATGTTGCCGTTGGCGTGAAAGAGCTGATCGAGTTGCCAAAGTCGGTGATTGAGGATCGCTTTCAGTTGCAGGGTAACGAAGGCGCCGCCTGTCTGTTTGCCGGGTCGCCAACCGATGGCCTGATGGGAGGCGGCTTCCTCTATACGAACGAAACAACGCTCTCTCTGGGGCTGGTCTGTGGTCTTCATCATCTGAAAGACGCGAAAAAATCGGTCCCGCAGATGCTGGAAGATTTCAAACAGCATCCGGCTGTAGCACCGCTGATTGCCGGTGGCAAGCTGGTGGAATACGCCGCACACGTCGTACCGGAAGCCGGAATGAATATGCAGCCAGAGCTGGTAGGCGATGGCGTCCTGATTGCCGGTGATGCTGCCGGGATGTGTATGAATCTTGGCTTCACCATCCGCGGTATGGATTTAGCGATATCGGCAGGTGAGGCGGCGGCGAAGACGGTGCTTTCTGCCATGACGCGTGACGACTTTAGCAAGCAGTCGCTCGGCGAATACCATCAGCACCTGGATGATGGCCCGATGCGCGACATGCGCATGTATCAAAAACTGCCTGCATTTCTTGATAACCCACGCATGTTTACCGCCTATCCTGAAATGGCGGTCAGTATCGCGCGCGACCTGTTCACCGTCGATGGTTCAGCCCCGGTACCCATGCGTAAAAAAATCCTGCGCCATGCGAAGAAAGTGGGCTTCATCAATCTGATGAAAGATGGCCTGAAAGGAGTGACCGTATTATGACATCTCCCGTCAATGTGGACGTCAAACTGGGCGTCAATAAATTCAATGTGGATGAAGAGAGCCCACATATCATTCTGAAAACGCAGCCGGATAAACAGGCGCTGGAGGTGCTGATTAAGGCCTGTCCGGTGGGGCTGTATAAAAAGCAGGATGATGGCAGCGTGCGTTTTGATTACGCCGGGTGCCTGGAGTGCGGAACGTGCCGCATTCTCGGACTTGATACGGCGCTGGAAAAATGGGAATACCCGCGCGGGACGTTTGGCGTGGAGTTCCGCTACGGCTAATCAGTACGAGGTTGTGCCCCGTAGGCCGGATAAGATGCGGTAGCATCGCCATCCGGCAATCATGTGGCGCCAATGCCGGATGGCGGCGTAAACGCCTTATCGGCCTACAGATGACGCTTTGCCCGTGTTGAAACAGGAAGTCGCTATGCAGCAGCCCAGAAACTTTGATGACATCAAATTTACCTCTATTCACCGCCGGATAATGCTGTGGGGAAGCGGTGGGCCATTTCTGGATGGGTATGTGCTGGTGATGATTGGCGTTGCGCTGGAGCAGCTCACGCCAGCGTTAAAACTGGATGCCGAGTGGATTGGTCTGCTGGGTGCCGGAACGCTGGCTGGGCTATTTGTTGGTACGTCACTGTTTGGTTACATTTCCGATAAGGTCGGGCGGCGCAAAATGTTCCTTATCGATATTATCGCCATTGGCGTGATATCGGTGGCGACGATGTTTGTGACCTCGCCCGTTGAATTGTTAGTGATGCGCGTATTAATTGGGGTGGTCATTGGCGCTGATTACCCGATTGCGACCTCGATGATTACCGAGTTTTCCAATACCCGTCAACGTGCGTTCTCCATCGGTTTTATTGCCGCGATGTGGTATGTCGGTGCCACCTGCGCCGATCTGGTCGGCTACTGGCTGTACGATGTTGAGGGCGGATGGCGTTGGATGCTCGGCAGCGCGGTGATCCCCTGCATTTTGATCCTGATTGGCCGTTTTGATCTTCCTGAATCGCCGCGCTGGCTGTTGCGCAAAGGCCGGGTGAAAGAGTGTGAAGCGATGATGATCAAACTGTTCGGCGAACCGGTGGTGTTCGACGAAGAAGCGCCACAGGAAACCCGTTTTCTTCAGTTGTTTAATCGTCGTCACTTTCCATTTGTCTCATTTGTCGCGGCCATCTGGACCTGCCAGGTGATCCCGATGTTTGCTATTTACACTTTTGGCCCGCAGATTGTTGGTTTGCTGGGCCTTGGTGTTGGGAAAAGCGCCGCGTTGGGTAATGTGGTGATCAGCCTGTGCTTCATGCTGGGCTGTATTCCACCGATGTTCTGGCTCAATAGCGCAGGTCGTCGACCGTTGTTGATTGGCAGCTTTATTATGATGACCCTGGCGTTGGCCGCTCTGGGGCTGATCCCGGATATGGGGGCCTGGCTGGTGGTGCTGGCCTTCGCTGTGTATGCGTTTTTCTCTGGAGGTCCAGGGAACCTGCAATGGCTGTATCCTAATGAACTGTTCCCTACCGATATTCGTGCGTCTGCCGTTGGTGTGATCATGTCGTTGAGCCGCATCGGAACCATTGTTTCAACCTGGGCGCTGCCGATCTTCATCACGAAATATGGGATTAACTCCGTGATGTTAATGGGGGCAGGGATTTCGTTGATTGGCCTGCTGGTTTCTATTGCCTTCGCGCCAGAAACGCGAGGATTGACGCTGGCGCAAACCAGTCAAATGACGATTCGTAGAAAATCGATGTCCAGAGCGAGCGGTTAAGAGTGTTCTGTATTTTCCCTACTACTCAGTCAGTTAGCCTATAGTTAACGGGTATATCACTGAAAATGACTGAAAAGCAGGGAGAACACCATGCAAAAACATATTCTGATCACCTCCATTTTTACCGCCGCAGCACTGTTTACCGTTGCCGGTTGCTCCTCAAACCAGGCGGTTAAAACCACCGACGGTAAAACGATCGTCACCGATGGCAAACCGCAAGTGGATGAAGATACGGGCCTGGTATCGTACAAAAATGCCCAGACGGGTAAGACGGAACAGATTAACCGCGATCAGGTTAAGGATATGAGTGAACTGGATAATTAGTTCAGTTTTCTCCATTTAGCCACTCAATAATATTGACTGTTAGCCTGCGGATTAACTGACTAAACTCACTGGTATTACAATAATGCAGTGATCGCAGGCTAATCATGATTCTCATCATTTATGCACATCCCTATCCGCAGCATTCGCATGCGAATAAGCGGATGCTTGAGCAGGTAAGGACACTGGAGGGAGTAGAGGTTCGTTCGCTCTACGAACTCTATCCCGATTTCAATATCGATATCGCCGCAGAACAGGACGCGCTGTCACGTGCGAGCCTGATTATCTGGCAACATCCTATGCAATGGTACAGCACACCTCCGTTACTCAAACTGTGGATGGATAAGGTCCTCTCCCACGGCTGGGCGTATGGTCACGGCGGTACCGCGCTGCATGGCAAACACCTGATGTGGGCAGTAACCACTGGCGGCGGTGAAAACCACTTTGATATCGGTTCCCACCCCGGTTTTGACGTGCTTTCCCAGCCTTTACAGGCCACGGCGTTGTATTGCGGACTCAAATGGCTGCCACCGTTTGCTATGCACTGTACGTTCATCTGTGATGATGAAACGCTACAGGCGCAGGCGCGCCACTATAAACAACGTCTGATGGAATGGCAGGAGGAACACCATGGATAGTCATACGCTGATACAGGCGCTGATTTATCTCGGTTCGGCGGCACTGATTGTGCCCATCGCCGTGCGGCTGGGTTTAGGGTCGGTGTTGGGCTATCTCATCGCCGGGTGCATTATCGGTCCGTGGGGCTTGAGGCTGGTGACGGACGCCGAATCTATCCTGCATTTTGCGGAAATCGGTGTGGTGCTGATGCTGTTTGTTATTGGTCTGGAGCTGGATCCACAGCGTCTGTGGAAGCTGCGGGCCTCGGTGTTTGGCGGCGGTGCATTGCAGATGGTGGTCTGTGGCGGGCTGATTGGCCTGTTCTGTATGTTCCTTGGGCTGCGCTGGCAGGTGGCGGAGCTGATCGGTATGACGCTGGCGCTTTCATCCACCGCGATTGCGATGCAGGCAATGAATGAACGTAACCTGATGGTTTCGCAAATGGGGCGTAGCGCGTTTGCCGTGCTGTTGTTCCAGGATATCGCGGCCATTCCGCTGGTGGCGATGATCCCATTGCTGGCAGCGAGCGGTGCATCGACAACGCTGGGGGCATTTGCGCTGTCGGCGCTTAAAGTGGCGGGGGCGCTGACGCTGGTGGTGCTGTTAGGGCGTTATGTCACGCGTCCGGCATTGCGTTTTGTCGCCCGCTCGGGCCTGCGAGAAGTGTTCAGCGCCGTCGCGCTGTTCCTCGTTTTCGGCTTTGGTTTGCTGCTGGAAGAGGTCGGGTTATCAATGGCGATGGGCGCGTTTCTGGCGGGCGTTCTGTTGGCGAGCTCTGAGTACCGTCATGCGTTGGAAAGCGATATTGAGCCGTTTAAGGGCCTGCTGTTAGGACTGTTTTTCATCGGCGTGGGCATGTCTATCGATTTCGGTACGCTAATTGATAACCCCTTGCGTATTATTGTTCTGTTGGTCGGTTTCCTGGTAATTAAAACTGTGATGCTGTGGCTTATTGCCCGGCCATTACAGGTGCCGGGTAAGCAGCGTCGCTGGTTTGCCGTATTATTAGGGCAGGGCAGTGAATTTGCTTTTGTGGTATTTGGCGCGGCGCAAATGGCGAACGTGCTCGATCCCGAATGGGCGAAAGCGCTGACGCTGGCGGTGGCATTGTCGATGGCGGCGACACCGATTTTACTGGTTGTCCTGACGCGTCTGGAAAAATCCGCTACCGGTGAAGAACGTGAAGCAGATGAAATTGATGAAGAACAACCGCGGGTAATCATCGCAGGATTTGGACGCTTCGGCCAGATAACCGGTCGTCTGCTGCTGTCGAGTGGCGTCAAGATGGTGGTCCTTGATCACGATCCGGATCATGTTGAGACGTTGCGCAAATTTGGTATGAAGGTTTTCTATGGCGATGCGACGCGTATGGATCTGCTGGAGTCTGCGGGAGCAGCCAAAGCGGAAGTGATCATTAATGCCATCGACGATCCCCAAACCAGCCTGCAACTGACCGAGATGGTGAAAGATCACTTCCCGCATTTGCACATTATTGCCCGTGCGCGCGATGTGGATCACTACATCCGTCTGCGCCAGGCCGGGGTGGAAATGCCGGAACGTGAAACTTTTGAAGGAGCATTAAAAACCGGGCGACTGGCGTTGGAAAGTCTCGGGCTTGGGCGCTATGAAGCGCGTGAGCGAGCCGACGTCTTCCGGCGCTTCAATATATTGATGGTTGAGGAGATGGTGAAAGGCGAAGATGACGCGATTTCGCGTGCGGCTGTTTATAAGCGTACCAGCGCAATGCTGAGTGAAATTATTGCCGAAGATCGTCAACATTTATCGTTAATTCAACGCCATGGCTGGCAAGGCACGGATGAAGGTAAACATACGGGCGACACCGCCGATGAGCCGGAAGTAAAACCGTCAGCATAAGGTAAAAAGTGTGATGTTCTGCAAACTTTACTGCTAGTTGGCTGTTTTTGAACGACTGTAATGCTGGGAGTCCACTCAGAATTCACGGACTCGCCAGCAGAACAGAAAATTTTCCTGCACATCTTCCTTTGGCTAGTCGACGAAAGATTGCGCTTTCCGTATAGTGGCGACAATTTTTTTGTATCCGGGAAATAATCAATGATCAGTCTGATTGCGGCGTTAGCGGTAGATCGCGTCATCGGTATGGAGAACGCCATGCCGTGGAACCTACCTGCCGATCTCGCCTGGTTTAAACGTAATACCTTAAACAAACCGGTTGTCATGGGGCGCCATACCTGGGAATCCATCGGGCGACCGCTGCCTGGGCGTAAAAATATCGTCATCAGCAGCAAACCCGGCACCGACGATCGCGTGCAGTGGGTGAAGTCTGTTGATGAGGCGATTGCAGCCTGTGGCGATGAACCTGAAATCATGGTGATTGGCGGCGGGCGCGTGTATGAGCAGTTCCTGCCAAAAGCACAGAAACTGTATCTGACGCATATTGATGCGGAAGTTGAAGGGGATACGCATTTCCCGGACTACGAACCGGATGACTGGGAATCGGTGTTCAGTGAATTCCACGATGCCGACGCGCAAAACTCCCACAGCTACTGCTTCGAGATTCTGGAGCGTCGTTAATTTGGATGCCTGATGGCTCATTCGTAGGCCGGATAAGGTGCGAGCACCGCATCCGGCAGACGACTTATCAGGCGTTGACCGCCTCGCCGGGGTCCAGATTCAAATGGCGATTTGATGGCTGTACAAAGTACTGTTTGTCTTCCCAGCGCAGACAGGTGAGATCTCCCCCCCAACAGCAACCCGTATCCAGCGCGTAAATACCTTCCGGCGTGCCTTTGCCCTCCAGCGATGCCCAGTGCCCGAATGCAATACTGTAGGCTTCACTGACCGGTCCAGGAATGGCAAACCACGGCTTCAGCGGGGCTGGCGCATCTTCTGGCGACTCTTTACTGTACATATCCAACTGACCATTGGGGAAGCAGTAACGCATGCGGGTAAACGCGTTAGTAATAAAGCGCAAACGGGCCAGCCCCGTCAGCTCCGGCGTCCAGTTGTTCGGCATGTCACCGTACATCGCATCAAGGAAAAACGGATAAGAGTCACTCGACAGCACGGCTTCTACGTCCCGTGCGCAGTCTTTCGCGGTCTGCAAATCCCATTGAGGGGTAATGCCAGCGTGCGCCATGACCAGTTTTTTCTCTTCGTCTACCTGCAACAGCGGCTGACGACGAAGCCAGTTGATTAATTCGTCAGCATCCGGCGCTTCGAGCAACGATGTGACTCTGTCTTTGGGTTTATTACGGCTGATGCCGGCAAACACGGCCAGCAGGTGTAAATCGTGATTACCCAATACCAGGCGCACGCTGTCGCCCAGCGATTTCACATAGCGCAGGACGTCCAGCGATCCTGGCCCACGCGCGACCAAATCGCCGGTGAGCCATAAGGTGTCTTTTCCAGGGGTAAAGTCTACTTGATGCAGCAATGCTGCCAGTTCATCGTAGCAACCATGAACGTCGCCAATCAGGTATGTTGCCATAGAAATTGTTTTAATGAATGAGTGTTGGAACGGCAAGTCGGAATACGGGAATATCGATAGTAAAGGCGATGCCCTGCTCATCGATCATTTCGTAATGACCCTGCATGGTGCCCAGCGGCGTTTCAATAACGGCGCCGCTGGTGTACTGGTACTCTTCGCCAGGTTCGATGTGAGGCTGAACGCCAACCACACCTTCACCCTGAACTTCGGTTTCGCGCCCATGACCATTGGTTATCAACCAATAACGCCCCAACAGCTGCACTGGCGCTCGCCCCAAATTGCGGATAGTCACGGTATAAGCAAAAACGTAACGTTCATCATCAGGTGAGGATTGCGCCTCAATGTAGACGCTTTGTACCTGAATACACACTCGGGGCGAATTGATCATGCTTAACTCTCCTTCGAAGGCGCGTTTTCTGACAGATAGTTAGCCATCCGGCAGTATTGCGCGACAGAGATATTTTCCGCTCGCATTGCCGGGTCAATGCCCAACTCTGTCAGCACTTCAACGCTGAACAGATTACCGAGGCTATTACGTACCGTTTTACGGCGCTGATTAAACGCTTCGGTGGTAATGCGGCTCAGGACGCGAACATCTTTAACCGGGTACGGCATCGTCGCGTGAGGGACCAGGCGTACAACGGCGGAATCTACTTTCGGTGCTGGTGTGAAAGCCGACGGTGGAACTTCGAGCACCGGGATCACATTGCAGTAATATTGCGCCATGACGCTTAATCGACCATACGCTTTACTGTTTGGCCCTGCAACCAGACGATTGACCACCTCTTTTTGCAACATGAAATGCATGTCGGCAATGGCATCAGTATAGGTAAAAAGATGGAACATCAGCGGTGTGGAGATGTTGTACGGCAGGTTGCCAAATACGCGCAGCGGCTGACCCATCGTTTGTGATAGCTCACCGAAGTTCATGGTCATGGCATCTTGCTGATAAATAGTCAGCTTTGGCCCTAAAAACGGGTGTGTTTGCAGACGCGCAGCCAGATCGCGGTCCAGTTCGATGACCGTGAGCTTGTCCAGACGTTCGCCTACTGGCTCGGTCAATGCAGCAAGGCCCGGGCCGATTTCGACCATTGCCTGACCCTTTTGCGGGTTGATAGCAGAGACAATACTTTCGATCACAAACTGATCGTTGAGGAAGTTTTGCCCGAAACGTTTACGGGCTAAATGGCCCTGATGGACTCGATTATTCATTGGTATTAACAATCATTTTGATGGCGAGGTTAAGCGCCGTAATAAAACTGCCGACATCTGCTTGCCCACGACCCGCCAGTTCAAGTGCGGTGCCGTGATCAACGGATGTGCGAATAAAGGGCAGGCCCAGCGTGATATTCACTCCGCGACCAAATCCCTGGTATTTTAGCACGGGGAGGCCCTGATCGTGGTACATTGCCAGCACGGCATCCGCGTGGTCGAGATATTTGGGCTGAAACAGCGTATCTGCAGGCAGTGGACCGTTTAATTTCATCCCCTGCGCACGCAGTTCATCCAGTACCGGGATGATGGTGTCTATCTCTTCCGTCCCCATATGACCGCCTTCTCCCGCATGCGGGTTCAAGCCGCAAACCAGAATATGCGGATCGTTCAGGCCAAATTTGGTGCGTAAATCATGATGCAGAATGCCGATCACTTCCCGCAATAATGCCGGGGTAATGGCGTCAGCAACGGCTTTAAGCGGCAGATGTGTGGTCGCCAGAGCAACACGCAATTCTTCCGTCGCCAGCATCATCACGACTTTCTTCGCCTGTGAGCGGTCTTCAAAAAACTCAGTATGCCCGGTAAACGGCACGCCAGCGTCATTGATCACGCCTTTGTGAACGGGGCCGGTTATCAGCGCGGCAAACTCGCCCTGTAGACAACCATCGCAGGCGCGAGCCAGCGTATCGACCACATATTGCCCATTCTCTACCGTCAGTTGACCCGCGACGACAGGCGCGCGCAGCGCAACCGGCAATAGCGTCAGCGTACCGGCTGATTGTGGTTGGGCTGGGATATCTGGAGAGTAGGGTAGGAGCGAAAGCGGTAAACCGAGCATGGCTGCCCGGTTACGGAGTAGCGTGGCATCAGCACAAACAACGAGTTCTACCGGCCACTCGCGCTGTGCAAGCTGGACCACAAGGTCCGGACCAATCCCGGCAGGTTCGCCGGGAGTGATCACAACACGTTGAGTTCGAGTCATTAGTTGCTCAGAATTTTAACGTACGCACTGGCGCGCTGTTCCTGCATCCAGGTCGCTGCTTCTTCCGAGAATTTACGGTTCATCAGCATACGGTAAGCTTTGTCTTTCTGCGCCGCGTCAGTTTTATCAACGTTACGCGTATCCAGCAGCTCGATCAGATGCCAGCCGAAGGAAGAGTGCACCGGCGTGCTCATCTGACCCTTGTTCAGGCGGGTCAGCGCATCGCGGAAAGCAGGATCGAAAATATCGGCTGCAGCCCAACCCAGGTCACCGCCCTGGTTTGCTGAACCCGGATCCTGAGAGAACTCTTTTGCTGCTGCTGCAAAGGTCGTTTTACCGCTCTTAATATCAGCTGCAATTTGTTCCAGTTTCAGGCGAGCCTGTTGATCGGTCATGATCGGCGACGGTTTCAGCAGAATATGGCGGGCATGAACTTCAGTCACGGAGACGCTCTGGCTCTGGCCACGCATGTCGTTGACTTTCAGAATATGGAAGCCGACACCTGAACGAATTGGGCCAATGATATCGCCTTTTTTCGCGGTGCTTAACGCCTGAGCAAAGATACCGGGCAGTTCCTGAATACGTCCCCAGCCCATCTGGCCGCCTTTCAGCGCCTGCTGGTCAGCAGAATAGGTGATGGCCAGCTTGCCAAAATCGCTACCGCTACGCGCTTCATCAACCACAGAACGCGCCTGGCTTTCCGCCTGGTTAACCTGATCTGACGTTGGGTTTTCCGGTAATGGAATCAAAATGTGGCTCAGGTTCAGCTCAGTGCTGGCATCATTTTGGTTGCCAACTTGCTGCGCCAGGGCATCAACTTCCTGTGGCAGGATGGTGACACGACGGCGAACTTCATTATTACGCACTTCAGAGATGGTCATCTCTTTACGGATCTGGTTGCGATAGGTCGAATAACTCAGACCATCCTGAGCCAGACGGCTGCGCATTTGATCCAGCGTCATATTGTTCTGCTTGGCAATGTTGGCGATAGCCTGATCCAACTGCTCATCAGAGATTTTTACGCCCATCTTCTGACCCATCTGCAGAACGATTTGATCCATGATCAAACGTTCCAGGATCTGATGACGCAGCGTGGCATCGTCCGGTAATTGCTGACCTGCCTGACCCGCATTCAGTTTTACTGACTGCATTAAGCCATCGACGTCGCTTTCCAGAACGACGCCGTTATTGACGACGGCTGCGACTTTATCGACTACCTGTGGGGCAGCGAAACTGGTATTCGCGACCATGGCGATACCGAGAAGCAGCGTTTTCCAGTTCTTCATACTTTTTCCATTTCAATTAACCGCAATGCGGATTACGTTGTAAATCAATCAGATCATAAAGAGCTTTGATACGGCAAAATGTTCGAACGCAGCATCTGGTTGGTGCCAAGGCCATAGTTAGAGCTCAGGCCACGCAGTTCGATATTAAAGCCGATCGAGTTGTCATATACCGCGTGTTTCTGGGTGTCATCCCAACCATTCAGCTTACGTTCGTAGCCGACGCGAATGGCATAACAGCAGGAGTTGTACTGCAAGCCCAGCATGGAATCCGCCACTTTGTTCACATTGGTATCGAAGTAGTAAGCTCCGACGATTGACCAACGCTCAGCGATCGGCACGCTCGCCACTGCACCCACCTGAGAAATCCCGTTTTTATACTGATCTGCCGTAGAGTAATACGACGGCAGTGTTGCCTGGATATATTCCGGGCTGGCATAGCGGTAGTTCAACTGCAGCATACGGTTTTCGTCGCGACGGTACTCGATGCTGCTGCTGCTGGTGGCGATACTGTCCAGACGTGTGTCGTATTGTATCCCACTGCGTAAACCCCAACGATCGGAGATGCGCCAGTAGGTATCGCCAGCCCATACCAGTGAACCGGTTTTGTCGTCATTCTCCCATTTAATGTTGTCATCGCCAGTGCGAGACTCGGTGAAATAGTAGATTTGACCCACAGAAATATTAAAACGTTCAATGGCCGCGTCATCATAAACGCGAGATGTGACACCTGTCGTTACCTGGTTTGCGGAGGCAATACGGTCCAGGCCACCATAGGTGCGGTCACGGAACAGGCCGCTGTAGTCAGATTGCAGCAGGGAAGAGTCATAGTTATAGATATGACTTTGGTTGCGATACGGCACATATAAATACTGCGCACGCGGCTCCAGTGTCTGGGTATAGCCTGGCGCCAGCATTTCCATATCACGTTCGAAGACCAGCTTACCGTCAACTTTGAACTGCGGCATGACGCGGTTAGCGGAATCGTCGAGCTTATTTACGTTACTCGGATTGTTGTTATACCAGTCCAGATTGGTCTGCTGGTAATGCGTCGCCATCAGCTTCGCTTCAGTGTTGATACTTCCCCACTGATTGGATAGCGGCAGATTGATGGTCGGCTCAAGGTGAACACGCGTCGCTTCCGGCATGTCGTCATTGGTATTGACGAAATGCACCGCCTGTCCATAAATACGGGTATCAAATGGACCGACGTCATTCTGATAGAAGTTGACGTCTAACTGTGGCTGAGCGGAATAACTGCTGTTGTTCTGATCGTCAAAAACCTGGAACTGTTTGGTGGAGACTGTCGCATCAAAGTTTTGCACCGCATAGCCGACGCTGAATTTCTGTGTCGCATAACCGTCGGTACTGGAACCGTACTTATTGTCAAAATCATTAAAGTAGCTGGAGTCGCTGACTTTGGTATAGTCGACGTTGAAACGCCACACCTGGTCCATCACACCGGCGTGTTGCCAGTAAAACAGCCAGCGGCGTGAATTATCATCATTCGGATGTTCGTCGTCGTAGACCCGGTCGGAATTCAGGTAGTCGAGTTCCATCAGACCTGCGCCCGCCTGGGTCAGGTAACGGAATTCGTTCTCCCACATCACGCCGCCACGGCGATGCATATAATGCGGCGTAATGGTGGCGTCCATGTTGGGCGCGATATTCCAGTAATATGGCAGGTAGAACTCAAAATAGTTCTTGGTGGAGTATTTTGCGTTCGGGATCAAGAAACCGGAACGGCGCTTATCGCCTACAGGTAGCTGCAAATAGGGGCTGTAAAACACCGGAACCGGGCCCAGTTTAAAACGGGCGTTCCAGATTTCAGCGACCTGTTCTTCACGGTCATGGATCACTTCACTACCGACGACGCTCCAGGTATTGGAACCCGGAAGACAGGAGGTAAAACTGCCGTTTTCCAGAATGGTGTAGCGATTCTCTCCGCGCTGTTTCATCAGGTCCGCTTTCCCGCGCCCCTGGCGTCCCACCATCTGATAGTCACCTTCCCAGACGTTGGTGTCTTTCGTATTCAGGTTTGCCCAGCCCTTTGGTCCCTTCAGAATGACCTGGTTGTCATCATAATGGACGTTGCCCAGCGCATCGACGGTACGAACGGGAGCGGGTTGACCTTCGGCCTGTTTTTGATGAAGCTGCACTTCATCGGCTTGTAGGCGGCTGTTACCCTGTGCAATATCCACGTTGCCGGTAAACACGGCGTCATCAGGGTAGTTCCCTTTCGCGTGATCGGCATTGATGGTGACAGGTAACTCATTGGTATCGCCCTGCACCAGAGGACGGTTATAGCTTGGCACGCCCAACATGCACTGTGAGGCGAGATCGGCTGCCAGACCCTGTTGACTATAGAGGGCGGTGGCAATCATGGTGGCCAGAAGAGTGGGAATACGTTTTTTCATACGTTGTATTTATTGTTCCATCATCAGTAGCGTCGCGCGTGACAAACGGTCACAGCCTAACTTATCTCATCTTCACTTCGCTAGTATTAATCCTGCCCATTTTATACCCGTCACCTTTCAAGCTGCATATTCGTTGTCTTCCTCGTTTTCCCCAGTTACCTGCACTGTAAAGCGCCAGGGGATGCCATGAGGGCCATCTTGATCCCT
Organism: Citrobacter sp. HN-141; assembly: GCF_033341895.1. NCBI lineage: Bacteria > Pseudomonadati > Pseudomonadota > Gammaproteobacteria > Enterobacterales > Enterobacteriaceae > Citrobacter > Citrobacter sp. HN-141. The sequence goes on from NZ_JAWPBF010000006.1 coordinate 95,275, forward strand.
TTTTGGAGGCTGTCTGAGGTTGTGCAAATTCGTGCCAGACGAATTTGTCCCTGCGTAGCCGCCTTGTCGTAACTCGAAATCCAACGGGTATGGCGTTTGTGGTGTTAGGCACGGCATTGAATGACAGGTATGATAATGCAAATTATAGGCTATGTCCCACAATTGACCGCAGCCGTAAAACGGTAAAAGCACCTTATATTGTGGGACATAGCCTGGCCAAGAGCATAAAGATTTGGGGAATGTATGCAGTATTGGGGAAAGATTATTGGTGTGGCCGTGGCCTTAATGATGGGCGGCGGCTTCTGGGGTGTGGTGTTAGGCCTGTTAGTTGGCCATATGTTCGACAAAGCCCGCATGCGCAAAATGGCATGGTTCGCCAACCAACGAGAGCGTCAGGCGCTGTTTTTTGCCACCACTTTTGAGGTGATGGGGCATCTGACTAAATCCAAGGGACGTGTTACTGAGGCGGATATTCATATCGCCAGCCAGTTGATGGACCGCATGAATTTGCACGGTGACTCGCGAACGGCTGCACAACACGCTTTCCGGGTAGGAAAATCGGATAATTACCCATTACGTGAAAAGATGCGTCAGTTTCGTAGCGTCTGTTTTGGCCGATTCGATCTGATCCGCATGTTTCTGGAAATTCAAATTCAGGCCGCGTTTGCCGATGGGTCGTTGCATCCTAACGAGCGTGAAGTGCTGTACGTCATCGCTGAAGAACTGGGCATTTCGCGTACCCAGTTTGATCAGTTCCTGCGCATGATGCAGGGTGGGGCGCAGTTTGGCGGCGGATATCAACAGCAATCTGCGGGCGGCGGCTGGCAGCAGGCGCAACGCGGACCCACGCTGGAAGATGCCTGTAACGTGTTGGGGGTAAAAGCAACAGATGATGCGACCACCATTAAGCGCGCCTATCGTAAGCTGATGAGCGAGCATCACCCTGACAAGCTGGTCGCAAAAGGCCTGCCGCCAGAAATGATGGAAATGGCGAAGCAAAAAGCGCAGGAAATTCAAAAAGCTTACGAGCTAATTAAAGAACAGAAAGGCTTTAAATAATCGTTATGCCGCGCCTTATCCGGCCTACGTTGATAACTGTAGGCCGGGCAAGCGAAGCTCCCCCGGCATAAATGGGAACTGAATTTAAAAATCCGCCGGGACTTTAAACGTCATACTGTTGCCGTATTCGGGATGAGTGATGGTTAACATCTCTGCATGCAGCAGCAGTCTCGGTGCCATTGCCAGCGCCTCCGGTGGCGCATAGAAGCGGTCACCCAGAATCGGATGTCCTAACGCCAGCATATGCACGCGTAACTGATGGGAACGTCCAGTAATGGGTTTGAGCACGACCCGGGCGGTATTATCCGCGGCAAACTCCACAACTTCGTATTCTGTTTGCGCGGATTTTCCGGTTTCATAACACACCTTTTGCTTTGGCCGGTTGGGCCAGTCACAAATCAGTGGTAAATCAACCAGCCCCTCGGCAGGTGCGGGATGTCCCCACACCCGCGCCACGTACTGCTTCTTCGGCTCACGCTCGCGAAACTGGCGTTTGAGTTCGCGCTCTGCTGCTTTGGTCAGCGCTACTACAATCACGCCGCTGGTGGCCATATCCAGACGATGTACGGATTCAGCCTGCGGATAGTCGCGCTGAATACGTGTCATCACGCTGTCTTTATGCTCATCCAGGCGACCCGGTACGGACAACAAGCCGCTTGGCTTGTTGACCACCATAATGTGCTCATCCTGGTACAGGATAACCAACCAGGGTTCCTGCGGCGGATTGTAGTTTTCCATCCCCATTTTCAGCTCCGTTACTGATGTGTCACGACGATCAGGCGTAGCGCATCCAGTCGCCAGCCAGCCTGATCGAGGCTTTCCATCACCTGCTGACGGTTGCTTTCTATGGCTGCAAGCTCGTCATCACGGATGTTCGGGTTCACGGCTCGTAGCGCTTCGAGACGCGACAGTTCCGCGGTCAGTTTCTCATCTGCTTCTTTACGTGCTGCATCGATCAGCGCACGGGCCGATTTTTCTACTTGCGCTTCACCGAGTTGCAGAATGGCATGAACATCCTGCTGCACGGCATTGACCAGTTTGCTGCCGGTGTGGCGGTTAACGGCGCTGAGCTGACGGTTAAAGGTTTCGAATTCAACCTGGGCGGCAAGATTATTGCCGTTTTTATCCAGCAGCATGCGTACCGGCGTTGGCGGCAGGAAGCGGTTTAACTGCAGCTGTTTTGGCGCTTGCGCTTCAACAACGTAGACCAGTTCAACCAGCAGAGTACCGACCGGTAATGCTTTGTTTTTCAGCAACGAAATGGTGCTGCTACCGGTATCGCCGGAGAGGATCAGATCCAGACCATTACGGATCAGCGGGTGCTCCCAGGTAATAAACTGCGCGTCTTCACGCGACAGAGCGACATCACGCTCAAACGTAATGGTGCAGCCATCTTCCGGCAGTCCTGGGAAATCAGGCACCAGCATGTGATCGGAAGGTGTCAGCACGATCAAATTGTCGCCACGGTCATCCTGATTAATACCAACGATATCAAACAGGTTCATCGCGAAGGCGATCAGGCTAGTATCGTCGTCTTGTTCTTCAATACTTTCAGCCAACGCCAGTGCTTTTTCGCCGCCGTTAGAGTGGATCTCCAGCAGGCGATCGCGACCTTGCTCCAGCTGTGCTTTCAGCGCGTCATGCTGTTCGCGGCAGGTTTTGATCAAATCGTCAAAGCCATCGGTGTTTTCTGGCTCCGCCAGGTAGCCGATCAGATTGTTATAGACCGTGTCATAGATGGTACGGCCGGTCGGGCAGGTGTGCTCGAACGCATCCAGACCTTCGTGGTACCAGCGCACCAGCACGGATTGCGCGGTTTTTTCCAGATACGGAACGTGAATCTGAATATCATGCGCCTGACCAATACGGTCCAGACGGCCGATACGTTGTTCCAGCAGGTCCGGGTTAAACGGCAGGTCAAACATCACCAGATTGCTGGCGAACTGGAAGTTACGCCCTTCGGAGCCGATTTCAGAACACAGCATTACCTGCGCACCGCTATCTTCTTCGCTAAACCAGGCGGCGGCACGGTCACGCTCAATGATCGACATCCCTTCATGGAACACGGCGGCGCGGATACCTTCGCGTTCGCGCAGCACTTGCTCAAGTTGCAACGCGGTGGTGGCTTTCGCGCAGATCACCAGCACTTTCTGTGAGCGGTGGCTGGTCAGGTAACCCATCAGCCATTCCACGCGCGGGTCAAAGTTCCACCAGGTACCGGTATCGCCTTCAAATTCCTGATAAATCTGTTCCGGGTAGAGCATATCGCGTGCGCGATCTTCCGCACTCTTACGTGCGCCCATAATGCCCGAGACTTTGATGGCTGTCTGGTATTGGGTTGGCAGCGGCAGCTTGATGGTATGCAGTTCGCGTTTCGGGAAGCCTTTCACACCGTTACGGGTGTTACGGAACAATACGCGGCTGGTGCCGTGTCTGTCCATCAGCATCGAAACCAGCTCCTGACGCGCGCTCTGGGCGTCGTCACTGTCGCTGTTCGCTGCCTGTAATAGCGGCTCAATATCCTGTTCGCCAATCATGTCGCCAAGCATGTTTAGCTCATCGTTACTCAGCTTGTTGCCAGCCAGCAGCATGGCAACCGCATCGGCAACCGGGCGATAATTTTTTTGTTCTTCAACGAACTGGGCAAAATCGTGGAAGCGGCTTGGGTCCAGCAGGCGCAAACGCGCAAAGTGACTTTCCATGCCGAGTTGTTCCGGCGTTGCGGTCAGCAGCAGGATACCCGGCACGCGCTCTGCCAGCTGTTCAATGGCCATATACTCGCGGCTGGGCGCATCTTCGCTCCATACCAGGTGATGGGCTTCATCGACAATCAGCAGGTCCCATTCGGCATCACACAGATGCTCCAGACGTTGTTTACTGCGACGGGCAAAGTCCAGAGAGCAGATAACCAGTTGCTCAGTTTCAAACGGGTTGTAGGCATCGTGCTGCGCTTCTGCATAGCGTTCGTCATCGAACAGCGCGAAACGCAGGTTGAAACGGCGCAGCATTTCGACCAGCCACTGGTGCTGTAGCGTCTCCGGGACGATGATCAGCACGCGTTCTGCAGCGCCGGAAAGTAGCTGTTGATGCAATATCATCCCGGCTTCAATGGTTTTACCTAACCCAACTTCATCAGCCAGCAGAACGCGAGGCGCATGGCGACGGCCGACATCGTGGGCGATGTTAAGCTGGTGTGGGATCAGGCTGGTGCGCTGACCGCGCAGACCACTCCACGGCATGCGGTACTGCTCGCTTTGAAATTTACGCGCACGATAGCGCAGTGCGAAGCGGTCCATACGGTCAATCTGGCCAGCAAACAGGCGATCCTGGGGTTTACTGAACACCAGCTTGCTGTCGAGCAGCACTTCACGCAACATGACGCCAGTTTCTTCGGTGTCGAGACGGGTTCCGATATAAGCAAGCAGGCCGTTTTCTTCTTTTACTTCATCGACATGCAGTTGCCAGCCTTCATGGCTTGTTATCGTATCGCCAGGATTGAACATCACGCGGGTCACGGGGGAATCACTGCGCGCATACAGACGGTTTTCGCCCGTCGATGAGAAAAGTAAAGTGACGGTTCGCGCATCCATGGCGACAACGGTACCAAGTCCCAATTCGCTTTCTGTATCGCTGATCCAGCGTTGACCAAGTGTAAAAGGCATATATGTTCGGCTCTATATCTTTAATTGCAGGCAATGCTCGTCATTTTTCGGGCTAGCCCGAGGTTTTGAGAGCATACGACCCCGCTACCAGGCTAATAAATCAGTGGTAGTGGTGTTAAATGGGTCCAGAAATGGAAAGGGCGCTATGGTACTGGATGGCGGCGGTTTCGTCACGCGTCAAAATAACCCCAGTTGTCCTGTGAGTAGTGTAGCAAAATTATCATCAATAAAGGGAAGAATTCCCTCGGCTACCGGCTGGATCTGGCGGGTCAGATAGTGCTCGTAATCCAGGGGGGATTGTTGATAATCCACGGGTTCTGGGCCATTTACCGTCCAGACATATTTGATCGTCCCGCGATTTTGATACTGTGGTGGGCGGCCAAGTTTTGCATTCTGTTCATCGGCGAGTCGCGCCGCACGAACGTGCGGTGGGACATTGCGCTGGTATTCGCTTAACGGGCGGCGCAGACGTTTGCGATAAATCAGTTGTTCATCCAGTTCACCCGCCATCAGCTTGTCGATGGTCTCGCGGACAAACTCCTGATAAGGTTCGTTACGAAAAATTCGCAGGTACAGCGCCTGCTGAAACTGCTGTGCCAGCGGTGTCCAGTCGGTTCGTACCGTTTCCAGTCCCTTAAACACCATTCGTTGCTCAGCACCGTCCTGAATCATCCCCGCATAGCGTTTTTTACTGCCGGTATCTGCACCGCGAATGGTCGGCATTAGGAAGCGACAAAAATGGGTTTCAAACTCCAGCTCCAGCGCGCTGGTCAGATTTTGCTGCTTCAGCGATTGCGCCCACCAGGTGTTGACATAGCTCACCAGCTCCCGACCAATTTGGGCTGCATCGTCTTCTGAGTGCGCCTTTTTCAGCCAGACAAAGGTGGAATCGGTATCGCCATAGATGACATCGTAACCCTGAGCCTCAATTAACGCTTTGGTCTGGCGCATGATCGCATGGCCGCGCATGGTAATGGATGAGGCCAGTCTCGGGTCGAAAAAGCGACAGGCGGTGGTGCCCAGCACGCCGTAAAATGCGTTCATGATGATTTTCAACGCCTGCGAGAGCGGTTTATTGCCGTGGCGTTTCGCTTCGTCGCGCCCGTGCCAGATTTGGGTAACAATCTCCGGCAGGCAGTGCTTTTCGCGGGAGAACCACGCGTCGAGGAACCCTTCGGTGCTGTGCAACGGGTCCGGATGTGCCATCCCTTCGATAAGTCCCACGGGGTCGATCAAGAAAGTACGGATAATTGAGGGATACAGGCTTTTGTAATCCAGCACTAATACAGAGTCGTACAAACCCGGGCGCGAGTCCATCACGTAGCCGCCGGGGCTGGCATGAGGGGGAACTTCTCCCAGATTGGGCGCGACGTAACCGGCGCGGTGCATCCGCGGTAAGTAGAGGTGCCCGAAAGCGGCAACCGAACCGCCGTGCCGGTCGACAGGCAGACCGTTGACCGTCGAACGTTCCAGCAGAAACGGAATGATCTCGGTTTTATGAAAAATACGCGTGACCAGCTCACAGTCTTTGAGGTTGTAAGTGGCAAGAGCAGGCTTATCCTGGGCAAAACGGCGGTCAATTTCGTCCATTCTGTCCCAGGGATTATCAATCGACTTCCCTTCGCCAAGGAGTTCCTGCGATACCGTTTCCAGCGAGAATGACGAGAAATTCCAGAATGCGGATTTCAGCGCCTCAATGCCGTCAATAATCAGACGCCCTTTAGCCTGCGCGAAAAAAACACTGTTTTTAAAACCGTGCTCACGCCACTCCAGTTCGCTGTTGTCGCGGCCAAAACGCAGTGGGATACGATAACGTTCAGCATGATTTTGCAGGACGCGTAAATCGAACTGCACCACATTCCAACCGATGATCACATCAGGATCGTGATGGGCAATCCAGTCGTTAAGTTTTTCCAGCAGCAGCGGGCGGCTGGCGACATACTCAAGTTCAAAATCCAGCCGGGAGGCATCGCCATTCGGCGGGCCGAGCATATAGACAATACGCTGCCCGCAACCTTCAAGGCCAATGCAGTACAGCTCGCCGTGACGCGTTGTTTCGATATCCAGCGATACCCATTTCAACGGTGGTCGGTAGTCCGGGTTCGGTTTCAGCCGGGCATTAATCAGCGTGTTGTTTTGAGGCGTACCTTCGACCCAAACCGGGGAGGTAATAAAGCGTTCCATCAGATAACGTTCTGGCGGACGCACATCGGCCTCGTAAACCGTCACACCATTTTCACGCAGCAGTTTTTCCAGCCGCATAAGCTGGCGGTGCGAGCGGCAATACAGGCCTGAAACCGGTTGACGGTGGAAATCCTGGAGTGTGAGCGGTGTCAGCCGATAGCCGTTTTCTGTGCGTAATAATGACGTTACGCGAGGCGTCTGGTGTGTGGGGATAAACGCGACGGATTCCTGTGGCGCAAGCGTAACCAGCAGTGGCCCATTGTCCGTTGCCAGCCAAAATGAAACCTCTGTCCCCTGTGGGGTGTCCCGCCAGTGCCGGGTTAAAATAAAACCTGCTTGCGCCACGCTGCGTATCCATCAAAAAACCAGGCATTATTATAGCCTGGTTCTGATAGGTTAGCTGTGATTTTATACAGTTGTCATGTTCGACAGTGGTTACTGTCCGTAATACGCTTTAGCACCGTGTTTACGCAGGTAATGTTTATCCAGCAACGTTTGCTGCATATCCGGTAACTGCGGTGCGAGTTGGCGACAGAAGATGCCCATATAGGCGACTTCTTCCAGCACAATCGCGTTATGTACTGCATCCTCGGCATTTTTTCCCCATGCAAACGGGCCGTGAGAATGCACTAATACGCCAGGCATCTGTGCGGCATCAATCCCTTGTTTCTCAAAGGTTTCGACGATCACATTGCCGGTTTCCCATTCATATTCGCCGTTAATCTCGGCATCGGTCATTTTACGCGTGCAGGGGATGGCGCCATAGAAATAGTCCGCATGCGTTGTACCCGTGGCCGGGATTGACTGGCCCGCCTGCGCCCAGATGGTTGCGTGACGAGAATGGGTGTGAACAATGCCGCCAATCGTCGGGAATGCCTGGTACAGCAGACGGTGCGTTGGTGTATCAGAAGAGGGTTTTTTCTGGCCTTCCACCACTTCGCCTGTTGCGATGCTGACAACGACCATATCGTCGGCAGTCATGACGCTGTAATCGACACCGGATGGTTTAATCACAAATACGCCGCGCTCGCGATCGACGGCGCTAACGTTGCCCCAGGTCAGGGTGACCAGATTGTGCTTAGGCAACGCCAGATTGGCTTCCAGTACCTGACGTTTAAGATCTTCTAACATGTTAACTCCTGAATGCCGGACGGCGCTTCGCTTATCCGGCCTACAGTGGTTTGCAGGCCCGGTAGATGAAATGCCACCGGGCAATCCGTTTCGACAATTAACGTTTGAACCCGTAATACACTTCGTTCCAGCGCAGTGCGTCCTTAAAGGCCGGCAGGCGGGTGTCGTTATCGATCACTGCGATCTCAATATCGTGCATTTCAGCAAACTGACGCATATCGTTCAGATCCAACGCATGGCTAAAGACGGTGTGGTGCGCGCCGCCGGCGAGGATCCAGGCTTCAGATGCGGTTGGCAGATCCGGCTGGGCTTTCCACAGTGCGTTTGCCACCGGCAGTTTCGGCAGGTCATGTGGAGTGGGTACGGTGTCGATGCAGTTAACCAGCAGACGATAGCGATCGCCGAGATCGATCAGGCTGGCAACAACAGCAGGGCCGGTTTTAGTATTGAAGATCAGGCGGGCCGGATCGTCTTTACCACCAATGCCGAGGTGTTGTACGTCGAGGATCGGTTTTTCTTCCACCGAGATAGACGGGCACACTTCCAGCATGTGCGAGCCGAGCACCAGATCGTTGCCCTTCTCGAAGTGGTAGGTGTAATCCTCCATAAATGAGGTGCCGCCCTGCAGACCGGTTGACATCACCTTCATGATGCGAAGCAGAGCGGCAGTTTTCCAGTCGCCTTCGCCCGCAAAGCCGTAGCCCTGCTGCATCAGACGCTGTACGGCCAGACCCGGAAGTTGTTTCAGGCCGTGCAAATCTTCGAATGTTGTCGTAAAGGCGTGGAATCCGCCCTGTTCCAGGAAACGCTTCATGCCCAGTTCAATACGCGCCGCTTCCAGCACGTTTTGACGTTTGTCACCGTGGATCTGAGTGGCCGCTGTCATGGTGTAGGTGCTTTCGTACTCGTCGATCAGCGCGTTGATTTCGCCGTCGCTAATTGCGTTCACTACCTGCACCAGATCGCCTACGGCCCAGGTATTTACCGAGAAGCCGAACTTGATCTGCGCAGCGACTTTATCGCCGTCGGTGACCGCAACTTCACGCATGTTGTCGCCAAAGCGGCAGACTTTCAGGTGGCGGGTATCCTGTTTGGACACGGCCTGGCGCATCCAGGAACCGATACGTTCGTGTGCCTGTTTATCCTGCCAGTGACCGGTGACCACGGCATGCTGTTGACGCATACGCGCGCCGATGAAACCGAACTCACGGCCGCCGTGCGCGGTCTGGTTCAGGTTCATAAAGTCCATATCAATGCTGTTCCACGGCAGGGCGGCGTTAAACTGGGTGTGGAACTGCATCAGCGGTTTATTGAGGATCGCCAGGCCGTTGATCCACATTTTGGCCGGGGAGAAGGTATGCAGCCAGACCACCATCCCTGCGCAGCGATCGTCATAGTTGGCGTCACGACAAATAGCGGTGATTTCGTCAGGCGAGGTACCCAGCGGTTTTAAGACCAGTTTGCAGTGCAGTTTAGCTTCAGTATTCAGTGCGTTAACGACGTGCTCGGCATGTTGGGTTACCTGACGCAGTGTTTCAGGGCCATACAGATGCTGGCTACCAATCACAAACCACACTTCATAGTTATCAAAAATCGTCATTGTCGTGTCCTTAATGTGTCAGGGTTGCCAGATCTACCGGGGCTTGTTGCGCCGGAGCGGCAGTCGGAAGGTATTGTTGTTCAGCGCTTACTGCCCACTGTTGATAGCGGCGGTAGAGTTGTTCAAAACGTTGAGCCTGCTCTGGGCGTGGTTGCAGCGTGTTTTCCACGGCGCTTGCCATCTGCTGCTGAGCGGCAGGGATATCAGCGTGTACTTTCGCGGCAACGGCGGCGAAGATAGCCGCACCGAGCGCACAGCACTGGTCTGAAGCAACAATCTGTAGCGGACGGTTCAGCACGTCACAGCAAGCCTGCATGATGACCGGGTTCTTGCGCGCGATGCCGCCAAGCGCCATTACGTTGTTAACCGCAATACCCTGTTCGGTGAAGCATTCCATAATGGCGCGCGCACCAAAGGCGGTGGCGGCAATCAGACCACCGAACAGCGCTGGCGCGTCGGTTGCCAGATTCAAATCGGTAATTACGCCTTTCAGACGCTGGTTGGCATTGGGCGTACGGCGACCGTTGAACCAGTCGAGCACCACCGGCAGATGCTCCAGTGATGGATTTTTCGCCCAGGCTTCGGTGAGTGCAGGCAGCAGCTGTTTTTGACTGGCTTTAATCTGGGTCTGCAGTTCCGGATGCTGTGCGGCAAGCTGTTCCAGAGGCCAGCTCAGCACGCGGCTAAACCAGGCATAGATATCGCCGAATGCAGACTGACCAGCTTCGAGGCCAATAAAATTAGGTACCACGCTGCCATCAACCTGGCCGCAAATGCCTTTCACCGCACGCTCGCCAACGCTGTGCTTGTCGGCAATCAGAATGTCGCAGGTCGACGTGCCGATGACTTTCACCAGCGTGTTAGGCTGTGCACCTGCGCCGACCGCGCCCATATGGCAGTCAAAAGCGCCGCCTGCAATCACCACACTTTCCGGTAGTCCCAGACGCTGTGCCCACTCGGCGCACAGGGTGCCAACCGGCAGATCCGCGGTGAAGGTATCGGTAAACATTGGGTATTGCAGATGGCGGTTGAGGATGGGGTCGAGTTCGTCAAAGAAACTGGCTGGCGGCAGGCCACCCCAGCTTTCATGCCACAGGGATTTATGCCCGGCGCTGCAGCGACCGCGACGAATATCCTGTGGGCGTACGGTGTTGGAGAGCAGGGCCGGAACCCAGTCGCATAGCTCAATCCACGAGACCGCAGCTTCGGCTATCGCATGGTCCTGACGAGTTACATGCAGGATTTTGGCCCAGAACCATTCGCTGGAATAAATGCCGCCGATATAGCGGGAGTAATCTATCTTGCCTGGTGTGTGGCACAGGCGGGTGATTTCTTCAGCTTCTTCTACTGAGGTGTGATCTTTCCACAGGACAAACATTGCATTCGGGTTTTCCGCGAACTCCGGACGCAGCGCCAGCACGTTACCGTCTGCATCGATGGGTGCCGGGGTTGAACCGGTACTGTCAACGCCAATACCGACTACTTCCGCGCGCTGCTCAGCGCTCAGTTCGGCCAGTACGGTTTTCAGCGCCGCTTCCATGGATTCAATGTAGTCGCGCGGATGATGGCGAAACTGGTTGTTTGGGCCATCGCAATACTGCCCTTCCTGCCAACGTGGGTACCACTCAACGCTGGTGGCGATCTCTTCGCCGGTGGCACATTCCACCGCCAAAGCGCGTACTGAATCACTACCAAAATCGAGGCCAATTGCAATCGCCATCGTCTTACTCCATCCAAAAATACGGGTATGGATAAACAGTAGTGAGTAGCGATAAAAACCGTCAGGCAGGATCCGCTAATCTTATGGACTAAAATGCTGTGGCATCACAAAGTGTGACGCTGTGCAAATAATCAATGTGGACATTTCTGCCGTAGTTATAGACACTTTTGTTAGCCGATTTTGACGTTGGCGTAGCACATGTTTTTTACAAAGAGCTTTTCACAAGCGGGATTGGTGGTCCATTACCGCAAATACAGCGGTCCTCAGGGGCGACAGCGATGATGTCTGGCGTAATATGGACAAATTGTTTCTTGGCAGGATATAGGGAGTATTGAAATTATGGCTGAAACGCAAAACGATCCCCTGTTGCCAGGTTATTCGTTTAACGCACATTTGGTGGCCGGATTAACCCCCATTGAGGCGAATGGATACCTGGATTTTTTTATCGACAGGCCGCTGGGTATGAAGGGTTATATCCTTAATCTCACCATCCGCGGCGAAGGGGTTATCAATAATCAGGGGAAGCAGTTTGTCTGTCGACCTGGCGACATTTTGTTGTTCCCACCCGGCGAAATTCACCATTACGGACGCCATCCTGATGCCAGCGAGTGGTATCACCAGTGGGTCTACTTCCGACCGCGCGCCTATTGGCAGGAGTGGCTGGCCTGGCCGGCAATCTTTGCCCAGACCGGTTTTTTCCGCCCGGACGAAGCGCACCAGCCGCATTTTAACGAACTGTTTGGACAGATCATTCATGCCGGACAGGGGGAAGGGCGCTATTCCGAACTGCTGGCGATAAACCTGCTGGAGCAATTATTGCTCAGACGCATGGACGCGATTAACGAATCGCTGCATCCGCCGATGGATAACCGCGTGCGCGATGCCTGCCAGTACATCAGCGATCATCTGGCGGACAGTAATTTTGATATTGCCAGCGTTGCGCAGCACGTCTGCCTGTCACCGTCCCGGTTGTCGCATCTGTTTCGTCAGCAATTGGGTATCAGCGTATTAAGCTGGCGCGAAGATCAGCGCATCAGCCAGGCGAAGCTATTACTGAGTACCACACGTATGCCCATTGCCACCGTAGGTCGCAATGTTGGCTTTGACGATCAGCTCTATTTCTCCCGCGTTTTCAAAAAATGTACCGGTGCCAGTCCGAGCGAGTTTCGCGCTGGATGTGAATAAAAAGTGAATGATGTGTCCTGAAAGTTGTCATAACTCGCAATCTATTCAGCCAATTGATGGCTTGACGAAGTTGAGAAGGGTTAGCAGAATCCCTGCTTCGTAAATCTGACGGACACATTATGCAAGCATTGCTGGAACACTTTATTCTCCAGTCCGCCCTGTACTCTTTGATAGCTGTGCTTCTGGTGGCTTTTTTAGAGTCGCTGGCGCTGGTTGGCCTGATTCTACCAGGCACCGTGATGATGGCGGGGTTGGGCGCCTTAATTGGCAGTGGTGAACTGAATTTCTGGCATGCCTGGCTTGCAGGCATCGTTGGTTGCTTGTTGGGGGACTGGATCTCTTTCTGGCTGGGATGGCGCTTTAAAAAGCCGTTGCACCGTTGGTCCTTCATGAAAAAGAACAAAGCGTTGCTGGACAAGACCGAACACGCGCTACACCAGCACAGCATGTTTACTATTTTGGTGGGGCGTTTTGTGGGGCCGACGCGTCCACTGGTACCGATGGTGGCGGGAATGCTGGATCTGCCCGTCGCCAAATTCATCGTCCCCAATATCATCGGCTGTGTGTTGTGGCCTCCGTTCTATTTCCTGCCGGGGATTCTGGCGGGCGCGGCAATCGATATTCCTTCTGATATGCAGAGCGGAGATTTCAAATGGCTGCTGCTGGCGACTGCACTGCTGCTGTGGGTGGGTGGCTGGCTGTGTTGGCGACTGTGGCGCAGTGGCAAAGCGGCTGTCGATCGCTTAACCGCATATTTACCGCGTGGCCGCCTGCTGTATCTGGCGCCGCTGACGCTGGGGATTGGTGTGGTCGCGCTGGTGGCGTTATTGCGTCATCCACTGATGCCGGTGTATCTCGATATTTTGCGTAAAGTGGTAGGTTACTGACGATTCCTTTGCCGGATGGCGGCTTCGCCTTATCCGGCAACGCATTATGCTTTAATGCCCAATAGCGCCGAGGCGCTGGCGCTGCCGCTTAACAGATCGTCCGTTTTGCCTTGCCATGCAATGCGCCCATCGGCGACCACAATTGAACGTGGTGCAATGCGTGCCACATCTTCAACGCTATGGGAAACCATCAGCATCGTCAGTTGTTTGTCACGACAAACTTCGGCAACCAGCGATAACATCTCCTGGCGCAACGCCGGGTCGAGTGCAGAGAACGGCTCATCAAGCAGTAAAACAGGTTGCTCGCGAACCAGACAACGCGCCAGCGCCACACGTTGCCGTTGACCGCCGGAAAGCTCGCCGGGAAGCCTGTCCAGCAGGTTATCAAGACCCATTTGTTGGGCGATGTGCTGTAGTTTCTCACGCTGAGACGCGTTCAGTTTTAATCCCGGATTCAGACCCAGGCCGATGTTTTGCTGCACGTTCAGATGGCTGAACAGGTTGTTTTCCTGAAACAGCATGGAAACAGGACGACGAGAGGGCGGTGTAGCGGTGTGATCTTCGCCTTCAATCATCATTGTGCCGCTGGCAGGCGCCAGAAATCCGGCAATCAGATTCAATAGCGTGCTTTTCCCGGCGCCGCTTGGCCCGAGCACCGCGACCTGCTCACCGCGCGCCACCGATAATGTGAAACGCATGGGTAAGTGGTGATAAAGCCATGTAATATCAATCAGTTTTAACATTTCGTCCCGGCAATTTCTCAATAACGGTAAACAGCGTGAAGCACAGGATCAGCAACAATAACGCAGTAACAGCGCCATCCCGACTGCGGTAAGATCCAATCTGTTGATACAAATAAAACGGCAGGGTGCGGAAATCTTCATTGCCGAACAGGGCGACTACGCCAAAATCACCAATCGACAGGACACAGGCAAAGGCCATCGCCTGCGCCAGCGGGCGTTTCAGGGCGCGTAGTTCAACCACTTTTAGCCGTGACCATCCTTCAATGCCCAAAGACTGACACAACATACTGTAGCGTGCGGTCACATCGCGCATCGGGTTTTCCAGCACTTTCAGCGCGTAAGGGATCGCCATCAGCGCATTGGTGAAAATCACGATGGCGTCAGCCGATTCCGGTAACCCAATGCTGCTATTGAGCAGCAAAAAGAACCCGGTGGCCAGCACGATACCCGGCATGGCGAGTATCATCATACCGCTCAGTTCCAGCGCCTGACCTGCCAATACCTGCTGCCGGGCGCGCAGTTCGCGGCTACTCCACAGCAGCATCATCGTCAGAATGACGCACAATATGCCTGCCGCCAGCGCGATGCGCAGTGACGTCCCCAGAGCTTGCCACAGCACTGGCTGCGTAAGCACATCCAGTACATTGCGGTTTAAACCATCGACAATCACCGCCAGCAACGGCGGAAGCAACAGCAACAGCGCGAGAACAATCAGTATTAAGTCAGTCAGTCGGCTGTGTAGGCGATCGTCAGGATCGCGCCAGCCTTGTACCAGCGTCGTGCCGGGCGCAATGGCGCGACTCAACCGTTGGCTGAGCAGTACCAGCGCTAAACAGCAAACCATTTGGATCAGGGCCAGCATAGCCGCCCGCGCGGGATCGTAATCAAAGCTTAGTGCCTGATAGATAGCCAGCTCGATAGTGGTTGCCTGCGGTCCGCCGCCGAGCGACAGCACGGTGGCGAAGCTGGCGAAACACAGCATAAAGATAAGTGCTGCTACGGGAAGGATCTGACGACGCAGCCACGGCCATTCGACAAAACGGAAGAAATGCCAGCCGCGCATCCCTAACTGTGCGGCTAACTGTCGCTGTTCGCCGGGGATGTTCTCCAGCGATTGCAGCAGTAGGCGACTGGCCATCGGCAGGTTGAAAAAGACATGTGCCAGCAGAATACCCTGTAAGCCGTAAGGCGAAAACGTCCACTCCAGCCCGAATGTGTGCCAGAGCGAGGCCAGCCAGCCCTGACGACCATATACGCTAAGGATGCCGAATACGGCGACCAGCACCGGCAAGATCAGCGTCATCGCGCACAGGCGCAACAGGGCCAGACGTCCGGGAAAGCGCCGGCGATAGAGCGCTCTGGCGAGGAAAATCGCCGGGATAACGGACAACGCTGCGGATAAAAATGCCTGCCAGAAAGAAAAGCGCACCACATGCCACAGGTAGCTGTCCTGCCAGAGCGATAACCATTCTCCCTGCGGTGCGTTAAACCACAGCGCCAGAAATGCGGCTAGCGCGACAGCCACCATCAATGTGGCAGCTGAAAGCCCTGGGATCAGCCAGCCGGGAATTAACGGCTGACGGCGCGTTGCCATTCGCTAATCCATGCCTGACGCTGGGCAGCAACTTGCTGCGGGGTAAATTCCAGTGCGTTGACCGGTTTTTCCAGTTGCTCAAATCCTGGCGGCAGGGTGACCTGCGTCACCGGATACATCCAGTTGCCCGTTGGGATCGCATTCTGGAATGCCGGAGATACCATAAATTTCAGAAATTTTTCCGCCAACTCCGGTTGCTTGCTGGCTGCGGTACGTGCGGCAACTTCCACCTGCAGATAGTGACCTTCGCTAAAGTTAGCGGCGGCGTAGTTACCCTTTTTCTCTTCGATGATGTGATAGGCGGGAGAGGTGGTGTAGCTCAACACCAGGTCGCTTTCACCCTTCAGGAACAGGCCGTAGGCCTCACTCCAGCCTTTGGTGACGGTGACGGTTTTTGCCGCCAGTTTCTGCCATGCCTGCGGCGCTTTATCACCATAGACTTTTTGCATCCACAGCAGCAGCCCCAGACCCGGCGTGCTGGTACGCGGATCCTGGTAGATTACGCGCCATTTCTGGTCGCTTTCTACCAGTTCCTTCAGACTCTTCGGCGGGTTTTTCAGCTTGTTTTTATCATAAACAAAGGCGAAATAACCGTAATCAAATGGGACAAAGGTGTCGTTTTTCCAGCCGCCTGGCACACTGACTGCATTCTCCGGCACGTTGCTTTTAGCGAACAGCCCGGTTTGCGTAGCGGCAGCCAGAAGGTTGTTGTCCAGTCCCAGTACGACGTCAGCTTTGCTGTTTTTTCCTTCCATACGCAGGCGGTTTAGCAACGATACGCCATCCTCTAACGCGACCAGTTTCAGCTCGCAGTTGCAGTCAGCTTCAAAGGCTTTTTTGATTGTCGGGCCCGGGCCCCAGTCAGCAGCGAACGAGTCGTAGGTATAGACGGTCAGTACAGGTTTAGCGAAGGCAGGCGCCGCGCACAGCAGTACAAGCGGAAGACATTTTTTAAACACTTTGCACCTCATAAAGTAAAACTCTAAATAATTCGAGTTGCAGGAAGGCGGCGACGCAGCGCATCCCCAGGAGCGTACAGGTAGTACGTGACTGGGGTGAGCGACAAACCTGCCGGGAGCAGATTTGAACGCTGCTTGCAGCGGCCCTGAAAGGGCGAGGCCCATGGATGGGCCGAGTAATAAAGCCAACGCATCTACAGCTTGAAGTATGACGAGTTAGGTGGCAAAGGACTTGAGCTACAGCCTCAAATCCCTTCGCCGGCATTATCCGGATCAGGTTCGACGGGTATCTCTCAGCCCATACGCAGATCGAATGATTTTGTGTATGTTTTTATTTAGCACCCCGTTGAGAACGGCGTTAGTGTAATGATTTTGTTGCTATGCGGCAATCAAGAGCCGGATCTAAGGATCCGGTGGTGCAAACCACGCCGATTTAAAATCAAACCAGCCGAGGGTGTTCATGCGTAACCCGCGCATACTGCGCTGTCCCTGAATGATCAACCAGTGGTGGATCAATGGCACAATGGCCTTTGTGGCGAGCAACTGTTGGCACCATGCCGCCAGGCTCATTTCACCGGTTCGCCAGCGGGCGGCATCGTTTTCCCAGTCCCGCGAGATACAGTTTTGCAGCAACGGGACTTCGCACAAATGGGCGAACAGCGAGAAGTCCAGCGGTAGGGTAAAGTTGGCGCTGTTTAGCCAGATATCGCTGACTATTTCACCTGCATGCCATTGATCGTAGTCGATCTCCTGAATATTCAGTTGCACCTGATGCTGCGCCAGCAACGTTTTCATGATCTGCGCGATAATCCGGTGTTCGATATGATCGCGATAGTAAGTGAGCGTCAGCGTTTCCAGTCCGGCTGGTTTTTCACCATGGCCGGGTTTGGCGTGGTGCCAGCGGGGGAGTAAACCATAGGCGGGGAACCACAGTCGCTGATACTGTTCATCGGCGTGGCAGATTAAATGGGTTGGCGAGAGTACGCGGCTAGCCCACTCGCGGACCTCCTGATTAGCGCCGCGGTGGGTACGCGTATCAAACAGCAGGTAGTAGCAACCTTCTTCGAGGCGGCTTTCGATTGCCTTTTCATCCTCTGTGGGACCTTTTAGCGTCAACCCGCCGCCAGGCTCTTCTCCGATGTCGGGTAATACCCAAACGTTAACTTCGTCGATCAGCGCCCGGTAGCCAAAGTAATCATCAAATGCATGAATTTTCAGTTGGTTATTGGTGTTTCGTATTACCGCATACGGGCCAGTCCCAATCGGGTGACTGGAGAAATTGTTTAGCGTTTCCCATTCTCGCGGCAGGATCATGGCGGGGACCTGCCCCAATAGCCAGGGAAGCCAGCGGTCTGGCTGGGCCAGATGGATATCCAGCGTCCAGGCCGTGGGAGAGACGATCTGGGTAATATGTGAGTACAGCGGCAACGTATTAATGCGGGTCAGTGAGGCGATCACATCGTCCATTTCCAGCTCACGACCGTGGTGAAAATGAATCCCCGGGCGTAGAAAGAATCGCCAGTGTAAAGGTGATATCTGCTGCCAGTGATGGGCAATATCCGCTTCCAGTTCCCCATTTTCCTCATTTACACGGGTTAAGGCGCTGAAGATTTGCCGGGCGATATGGGTTTCGGAACGACGTAATGCCGTACCGGGCAGCAGGTTGCGCATCGGTCGATAATACAGGACGCGCATGATGTGCCGCCCCTGGCGAAAGCTGCGGCCAAGGTGGGAGACCAGCATCTGCCGTACGGCGGTTTTGTCACCGACCAGCTGTACCAGTTGATCGATGCGATCCTGTTCCAGCAGGTCCTCTGCCCGCTGCTGCTGGAGCGCCAGCCCGGTATAGAGGAATGTCAGGCGTGAGCGTTTACCCCGACCGACCTCCGCTTCCCATGTTAACCAGCCGCGTTCCTGCATGGTGTTGAGCAGGGTTCGCATATGGCGGCGCGAGCAGCTAAGCAGCTCCGCCAGCTCGTTCAGCGTCGTGTCTTGCGTTTTGCCGTCACAGCATTGCCACAGACGGATGAACTGTTGTTGCAAACGACCAGAAGACATAAAAGGGGAACTCCTGCAAAAAACTCAGCAATTTTATTATCCTTATATTAAGCCAATAATAGATTCCGATGAAGCGATGAGACAACGAAGGGGTCATCTATGCGTCAGTTCTATATGAAGTACTTTACCGCGACAGAGAAATCGTCCTGGTTGGCTTGCCTGAGCGCACCGCAGCGCTTAAAGATGCTCGAAGATCTGATGCAGTGGGAGGTGACAGCCTGACTCCTGAATTGGGAATTGCAGACATCATGTGTGACTGAGTATTGGTGTTAATCGCCGCGCCAGCAGGTATTATCTGCTGGCTTTTTTCGTATCAGCCCAGCCAATAGGGATAACAATGCTCTGGATTATGACCATGGGACGGCGCCTCAACGGCGTTTACGCGGCATTTATGCTGGTCGCTTTTATGATGGGCGTGGCGGGGGCATTGCAGGCACCCACGCTGAGTCTGTTCCTGAGCCGTGAAGTCGGGGCGCAGCCATTCTGGGTTGGGTTGTTTTATACCGTCAATGCGATTGCCGGGATTGTGGTTAGTCTCGGGCTTGCAAAACGTTCCGACAGCCAGGGCGATCGGCGCAAGCTGATTATGTTTTGCTGCCTGATGGCAATTGGCAACGCGCTGCTGTTTGCCTTTAATCGTCACTATCTCACGTTGATCACCTGCGGGGTGCTGCTGGCCTCGCTGGCCAATACCGCGATGCCGCAGTTGTTTGCGCTGGCGCGGGAGTATGCGGATAATTCCGCGCGTGAAGTGGTGATGTTTAGTTCGGTGATGCGTGCGCAGCTTTCGCTGGCGTGGGTTATTGGGCCACCGCTGGCCTTCATGCTGGCACTGAATTACGGTTTCACGGTGATGTTCTCTATTGCGGCTGGCATTTTTGCGATAAGCCTGGTGCTGATTGCGCTGATCCTGCCCTCTGTCGCCCGGGTGGAACAACCTGTTGATCTACCGCTTGAACAAACGGGGGGCTGGCAGGATAAAAATGTACGCATGCTGTTTATTGCCTCCACGTTGATGTGGACCTGCAACACGATGTACATCATCGATATGCCGCTGTGGATAAGCCTTGAACTGGGTTTACCCGACAAGCTTGCTGGGATCCTGATGGGGACGGCGGCCGGGCTGGAAATTCCGGCGATGATTCTGGCGGGCTATTACGTGAAGCGCTTTGGTAAACGGCGAATGATGATTACCGCCGTGGCGGCCGGCGTGCTGTTTTATCTTGGTCTTATTTTCTTTCACAGCCATACGGCGCTGCTGGTGCTGCAACTGTTTAACGCGGTATTCATCGGTATTGTCGCTGGGATAGGGATGCTGTGGTTTCAGGATCTGATGCCGGGACGCGCGGGTTCTGCCACCACATTATTCACCAACAGCATTTCCACGGGTGTCATTTTGGCAGGGGTGATTCAGGGGGCTGTCGCGCAAAGCTACGGACATTTTACCGTTTACTGGGTAATCGCGGCGATTTCTGTGGTTACGCTGGTGATGACCGGGCGGGTGAAAGACGTTTAATCATGTTGCCGGATGCGCTGCGCTTATCCGGCCTACAGTTGGAATGCGGTTGTAGGCCGGATAAGCGCAGCGCATCCGGCGTCATAATGACTAGCGCATAAACGCTGGCTGCTTGTCTTCGTACTCGGTGATAGCCGCTTCGTGCTGCAGCGTCAGTCCGATGCTGTCCAGACCGTTCAGCATGCAGTGACGGCGGAAGTCATCGATTTTAAAGCTGTAGGACTTATCGCCTGCTTTCACCACCTGCGCTTCCAGGTCCACTTCAAATTTAATGCCCGGATTGGCTTTCACCAGGGCAAACATTTCATCGACCTGTGCGTCACTCAGGGTCACCGGCAGCAGCTGGTTGTTGAAGCTGTTGCCGTAGAAGATGTCGGCGAAGCTCGGCGCGATCACCACTTTGAAACCATAATCGGTCAGCGCCCAGGGCGCGTGCTCACGTGAAGAGCCGCAGCCAAAGTTTTCCCGCGCCAGCAGAATTGATGCACCTTTATATTCCGGGAAGTTCAGTACGAACTCTGGATTAGGCTGTTGCCCCTTTTCGTCGAGGAAACGCCAGTCGTTAAACAGATGAGCGCCAAACCCGGTGCGGGTAACCTTCTGCAAAAACTGTTTGGGAATAATGGCATCGGTATCGACGTTGGCGGCATCCAGTGGGACAACCAGGCCGGTATGCTGGGTAAATTTTTCTGCCATGGTAGTTTCCTTATTTGATGCTGCGAATGTCGGCAAAATGACCGGTGACGGCGGCAGCGGCGGCCATGGCCGGGCTGACTAAATGCGTGCGACCACCGCGGCCCTGACGACCTTCAAAGTTACGGTTGCTGGTGGATGCGCAACGCTCACCAGGGTTCAGGCGGTCATTGTTCATGGCCAGGCACATGGAGCAGCCCGGTAAACGCCATTCAAAACCGGCTTCGATAAAGATCTTGTCCAGACCTTCTGCTTCCGCCTGCGCTTTCACCGGACCAGAGCCCGGCACCACCAGTGCCTGCACGCCCGGCGCAACTTTGCGCCCTTTGGCGATTTCTGCCGCGGCGCGTAAATCTTCAATACGCGAGTTGGTGCAGGAACCGATGAACACTTTATCAATAGCTACTTCCGTTAACGGAATGCCTGGTTTCAGCCCCATATACGCCAGCGCTTTTTCAGCCGATGCACGCTCAACGGGATCGGCAAATGAAGCCGGGTCGGGAATATTATCGTTCACTGAGATGACCTGACCCGGGTTCGTTCCCCAGGTGACCTGCGGCGCGATATCTTCTGCCTGCAGGGTAACGACGGTATCAAACGTTGCGTTATCGTCGGTTTTCAGCGTTTTCCAGTACGCAACTGCATTGGCAAAGTCGTCACCTTTCGGGGCGTGCAAACGGCCCTGCACATAGTTGAACGTTGTTTCATCCGGTGCGACCAGGCCCGCTTTGGCACCCATTTCAATGGCCATGTTGCACAGGGTCATCCGGCCTTCCATGCTCAGTGCACGGATGGCTTCGCCACAAAACTCAACGACGTGTCCGGTACCGCCTGCGCTACCGGTTTTACCGATAATCGCCAGCACGATATCTTTGGCGGTAATGCCAGGGGCTGCTTTACCGTTGACTTCAATCTTCATGGTTTTGGCGCGCCCCTGTTTCAGGGTCTGCGTCGCCAGAACGTGTTCAACTTCAGAGGTGCCAATGCCAAACGCCAGCGCGCCGAACGCGCCGTGTGTAGCGGTGTGGGAATCGCCACAGACGATGGTCATACCCGGCAACGTCACGCCTTGTTCTGGCCCCATCACGTGAACGATACCCTGATACGGATGGTTCAGATCGTACAGTTCCACGCCAAATTCATTGCAGTTTTTGATCAGCTCCTGCATCTGAATACGTGCCATTTCGCCCGAGGCGTTAATGTCTTTCGTTTGCGTCGAAACGTTGTGGTCCATTGTGGCAAAGGTTTTACCCGGCTGGCGAACCTGGCGGCCATGCGCACGTAAACCATCAAATGCCTGCGGAGAGGTCACTTCATGCACCAGATGTCTGTCGATATATAACAGTGGGGTTTCGTTTTGCGCCTCAAAGACAACGTGCGCATCAAACAATTTTTCGTATAACGTCTTGGCCATGATTACACCCCTTCAGCGACGTAGCGAGCGATGATGTCGCCCATCTCATCGGTACTAACTGCGGCAGCGCCACGGGCTAAGTCACCGGTGCGAATACCTTCTTCTAATGCGCGGTTGATAGCGCTCTCAATTGCGGTTGCCGCATCATTGGCATCCAGGCTGTAACGCAACAGCAGGGCCAGTGACAAAATTTGGGCGATAGGGTTTGCAATATTCTTCCCTGCGATATCGGGTGCAGAACCGCCAGCCGGCTCGTACAGGCCAAAGCCCTGCTCATTCAGGCTGGCAGATGGCAACATGCCCATTGAGCCCGTGATCATGGCGCACTCATCAGACAGAATGTCACCAAACAGGTTTGAGCACAGCAGTACGTCGAACTGGGACGGGTCTTTGATTAATTGCATTGTCGCGTTGTCGATATACATATGCGCCAGTTCAACATCCGGGTATTCGTTGGCGATTTCATTGACGATTTCACGCCACAAGATGGATGTTTGCAGCACGTTGGCTTTATCAATCGACGTGACTTTACGGCGACGCTGGCGCGCAGACTCAAACGCGATACGGGCAATACGCTCGATCTCGAAACGGTGATAAACCTCAGTATCAAAGGCTTTTTCATGCTGCCCGCTGCCTTCGCGGCCTTTGGGTTGACCGAAATAGATCCCACCCGTCAGTTCACGTACGCACAGGATGTCGAAACCGTTCGCGGCGATATCGGCGCGCAGAGGACAAAAGGCTTCCAGCCCCTGGTACAGCTTAGCCGGGCGCAGGTTGCTGAATAATTTGAAGTGCTTACGCAACGGCAGCAGCGCACCGCGCTCAGGCTGCTGGTTGGGCGGCAGATGTTCCCATTTCGGGCCGCCAACGGAGCCAAACAGAATGGCGTCGGCTTGCTCACAGCCTTCAACCGTCGCCGGTGGCAGCGGCTGACCGTGGTTATCGATAGCGGCACCGCCCACGTCATAGTGGCTGGTGGTAATGCGCATGCCAAAACGGTTGCGAATTGCGTCCAGTACTTTCAATGCTTGCGCCATCACTTCCGGGCCAATACCGTCACCCGGCAAAACAGCAATATGATAATTCTTCGACATCACACGGTTTCCTTGTTGTTCTCGTTGTTCTGAGCTTTGCGTTGCAATTCTTTTTCGACTTCTTCAGCGCGCCAGATATTGTTCAGCACATGCACCATCGCTTTGGCGGAAGACTCGACGATATCTGTTGCCAGCCCGACGCCGTGGAAGCGGCGACCGTTATAGTTGGCGACGATATCCACCTGACCCAGCGCATCTTTACCGTGGCCTTTAGCGGTCAGGCTATATTTGACCAGTTCGACGTTGTATTCCGTCACGCGATTAATGGCCTGATAAATGGCATCGACCGGGCCGTTACCGTTAGCCGCTTCGGCTTTGACGTCTTCACCACAGGCCAGCTTGACGGAGGCGGTGGCAATATCATTAGAGCCAGACTGCACGCTGAAATAGTCCAGACGGAAGTGTTCTGGCTCTTCCTGCTGTTTGTTAATAAAGGCCAGTGCTTCCAGGTCGTAATCGAATACCTGACCTTTTTTATCTGCCAGCTTCAGGAACGCGTCATACAGATTGTCCAGGCTGTATTCGCTTTCTTTATAGCCCATCTCGTCCATACGGTGTTTCACCGCGGCGCGTCCGGAACGGGAGGTCAGGTTCAGCTGTACCTGGTTCAGGCCGATGGATTCTGGCGTCATGATTTCGTAGTTTTCACGATTTTTCAGTACGCCGTCCTGATGGATGCCGGAAGAGTGGGCAAAGGCGCCGCTTCCGACAATGGCTTTGTTTGCCGGAATTGGCATGTTGCAGATTTGGCTGACTAACTGACTGGTGCGCCAGATCTCCTGGTGATTGATGCGGGTCTGTACATTCAGGATATCTTTACGCACTTTGATCGCCATGATCACTTCTTCCAGTGAACAGTTGCCTGCACGTTCGCCGATACCGTTCATCGCGCCTTCCACCTGACGGGCGCCCGCATGAACAGCCGCCAGTGCGTTACCGACGCCCAGGCCTAAGTCATCATGGGTGTGTACGGAGATGATGGCTTTATCGATATTCGGTACGCGTTCATACAGACCAGAAATGATTGCGCCAAATTCGAAAGGCATGGTGTAGCCAACGGTATCGGGGATATTGATGGTTTTGGCACCCGCATTAATCGCCGCTTCAACCACGCGGGCCAGGTCGGCGATAGGGGTTCGACCAGCATCTTCGCATGAGAACTCCACGTCATCCGTATAATTACGCGCACGCTTAACCATGTAGACAGCGCGCTCGATCACTTCATCCAACGTGCTGCGTAATTTCGTCGCGATATGCATCGGCGAAGTGGCGATAAACGTATGAATGCGAAAAGCCTCGGCGACTTTCAAAGATTCTGCGGCAACGTCGATATCTTTTTCTACGCAGCGCGCTAAGGCGCAAACGCGGCTGTTTTTAACCTGACGGGCAATGGTCTGTACTGATTCAAAGTCACCCGGTGAAGAAACAGGAAAACCCACTTCCATCACGTCAACGCCCATACGCTCGAGGGCCAGAGCTATCTGCAGTTTTTCTTTCACACTCAGGCTTGCCTGTAACGCCTGTTCACCATCGCGTAAGGTGGTATCGAAAATAATGACTTGCTGGCTCATGGTTTAGGTCCTTGGTGTTTAGGGCGCCTTGCTTCGAGCATAAAAAAACCCGCGCAATGGCGCGGGTTTTTGTCTTAACTGGAGCTGACTTAATGCTGAATGTCGTCCACCAGTCTACCGCGCAATGAGAATGCGTTTAGTAGTAGTAGACCGTTAAAACGAGCAATGTAAGTCATCAATCAAGCTCCAGGCGAATGCGATATGCTTTTAGTGGTACTGGATATGAAGATTGATGTCAACCCCATCCCCCACAAATGCCCCCAGTAAGCGGAAAAAATCTCCTGAACTTTGAGCGAATTGTGCTGAATTTTTATGGTTGTATAAAATAAATCAGCGTATGGATTACATACTTTTCACGATTTGACATATTTGAGCATATTTGTTTTCAGCTATTGTAACGGCATATTGAAGAGATAACTTGTGTATGGATTTTTTATCTTTATGATTTATCGGTTTTTTATACTAACTTTGAATAGGTTTGAGGTGCCGTGGGAAAAATGATTGATAAATAAATGTTAAGCATCACGGTGTTAATGATATAAAAATTTAATTAAAACTTAAATATACATTCACTTAGTGCATGATTGTATATTCGCCATGGTTATGGTTATATTGTTTTCGACATTTAAACGTATGAATCATCGTGCAGTGACCTCTGCCACACTGCGCTCGCATTGGTTTTTGTTCATTCAGGCCAGGGCCTTTATGTTTTCCTAATTTTAATGCTTTCCCTTTTTCTTATTTTATATGCATGGTAAATCATATTAGCGGAGGTTATTTCTGAGCTCCGTCTGGGAAAAGGGATTTTAGAGTGACAGTGGAGTTAAATATGCCAGAAGTAAAAATAATAGATAAACCTAATCTTTTAGAGATGGGGAAGCCGCAGTTGCGCATGGTTGACCTTAATTTATTAACCGTTTTTGACGCGGTGATGCAAGAACAGAATATTACTCGCGCAGCGCATTCTCTGGGCATGTCGCAGCCTGCAGTCAGCAACGCAGTCGCACGTCTGAAGGTTATGTTTAATGATGAGCTCTTTGTGCGCTATGGCCGAGGCATCCAGCCAACAGCACGGGCTTTTCAGCTATTTGGCTCTATTCGTCAGGCGCTGCAATTGGTGCAGAATGAACTGCCAGGGTCCGGTTTTGAACCCGCCAGCAGCTCACGTATATTTAATCTTTGCGTCTGTAGCCCCCTGGATAATATCCTCACGTCCTTGATTTACAATCGCGTTGAGCAAGTTGCACCTAATATTCATGTCGTATTTAAATCATCGCTCAACCAAAATACAGAACATCAATTACGGTATCAGGAAACAGAATTTGTTATTAGTTATGAAGAATTCCGCCGTCCTGAATTCACCAGTATTCCGTTATTCAGCGATGAGATGGTGTTAGTCGCAAGTAAAAAACACCCGCGCATTAGCGGTCCATTGCTGGAGAGTGATGTCTATAATGAACAGCATGCGGTCGTTTCTCTCGATCGCTTTGCGTCATTCAGTCACCCCTGGTATGACACTCAGGATAAACAAGCCTGCGTTGCTTATCAGGGAATGGCATTAATCAGTGTACTGAATATTGTATCCCAAACTCATTTGGTTTCTATCGCGCCACGCTGGTTAGCTGAAGAGTTCTCCGAGTCTTTAGAACTGCAAATATTACCGCTACCGTTAAAACTGAATAGCCGGACTTGTTATCTTTCCTGGCATGAAGCCGCGGGTCGGGATAAAGGACATCAATGGATGGAAGAGCTGTTAGTCTCCATCTGTAAGCAGTGACCTACGGCAGAGTAAATCCGATGATGAATCTGGTTTATTCTGCTTTTTTATTTTTATTTGAAATTTTATGCTGAAATCTTCTTTTGGTCTTTGCCTGGGAGGGTGAAAAAATAGAGTAATCGCTGTAAGTCCTCATTTTTAAGCGATTATTTGTCATTCCATTTGCTTATACTGGTTTAATTCTCCGTTTATTCGATTCTTTCCTCCGTTTTATTCTTATCCGCTGTTACACCACCGTTTCGGTGTCAATTGCCATGCCTTATCATCAGCGGTTAATGTGTTGTTAAACCGTTATTCATTATAAGAGTGGAGGCAAGCCATGGAGATGTTGTCTGGAGCCGAGATGGTCGTCCGATCGCTCATCGATCAGGGTGTGAAGCAGGTATTCGGGTATCCCGGGGGCGCAGTCCTCGATATTTATGATGCTTTGCATACGGTCGGTGGTATTGATCATGTGCTGGTCCGCCATGAGCAAGCTGCGGTCCATATGGCCGATGGCCTGGCACGTGCCACGGGTGAAGTGGGCGTTGTGTTAGTCACCTCAGGGCCGGGAGCAACCAATGCGATCACAGGTATCGCAACGGCGTACATGGACTCCATCCCGCTGGTGATCCTCTCCGGGCAGGTGGCTACCTCTCTGATTGGCTACGATGCCTTTCAGGAGTGCGATATGGTGGGGATTTCTCGTCCGGTGGTGAAACACAGTTTTCTGGTCAAGCAAACGGAAGACATCCCGCAGGTGCTGAAAAAAGCCTTCTGGCTGGCAGCAAGCGGTCGTCCCGGGCCAGTGGTGGTGGATTTGCCGAAGGATATTCTGAATCCGGCGAAGAAACTGCCTTATAGCTGGCCGGACTCGGTGAGTATGCGCTCGTATAATCCGACGACGACGGGACATAAGGGACAGATCAAACGGGCGCTACAGACGCTGGTTGCGGCGAAGAAACCTGTTGTCTATGTGGGTGGGGGCGCGGTCAATTCGGCTTGCCATGAGCAGTTAGCTCAGATTGCTGAAGCGCTGAATCTGCCGGTTGTCTCCTCGCTAATGGGGTTGGGCGCGTTTCCGGCCACGCATCGTCAGGCGCTGGGCATGTTGGGAATGCATGGTACCTACGAAGCGAATATGACCATGCATCA
Source organism: Citrobacter sp. HN-141 (assembly GCF_033341895.1). Classification (NCBI taxonomy): domain Bacteria; kingdom Pseudomonadati; phylum Pseudomonadota; class Gammaproteobacteria; order Enterobacterales; family Enterobacteriaceae; genus Citrobacter; species Citrobacter sp. HN-141. Next base: position 123,256 of record NZ_JAWPBF010000006.1, read on the forward strand.
TTCCGATGTGATCTTTGCAGTCGGCGTTCGCTTTGACGATCGAACGACGAATAACCTGGCAAAATATTGTCCGAATGCGACCGTGCTGCATATCGATATCGATCCGACCTCTATTTCTAAAACCGTTACTGCGGATATTCCGATTGTGGGTGATGCCCGCCTGGTACTGGATCAAATGCTCGAACTGCTGGAGCAAGAGAAATCACAGCAACCACTGGATGATAACCGTGACTGGTGGCAACAGATTGAGCACTGGCGCGCCCGTCAGTGTCTTAAATACGATACGCAAAGTGAAAGCATTAAGCCGCAGGCGGTGATTGAAACCATCTGGCGTTTGACGAAAGGGGAGGCGTATGTGACCTCTGACGTTGGCCAGCATCAAATGTTTGCCGCACTTTACTATCCGTTCGATAAACCGCGTCGCTGGATTAACTCAGGCGGCCTCGGGACTATGGGATTCGGTTTACCCGCGGCGTTAGGGGTGAAAATGGCGTTGCCGGATGAAACGGTCGTGTGTGTCACCGGGGATGGCAGCATTCAGATGAATATCCAGGAGTTGTCGACGGCGCTGCAATATGAACTGCCGGTGCTGGTGCTCAACCTTAACAACCGTTATCTCGGCATGGTCAAACAGTGGCAGGACATGATCTACTCCGGGCGTCACTCACAGTCTTACATGCAGTCGCTGCCCGATTTTGTGCGCCTTGCTGAGGCTTATGGGCATATCGGTATCCAGATTAATCATCCAGATGAACTTGAGAGCAAGCTGGGTGAAGCGCTGGAACATGTGCGTAACCATCGCCTGGTGTTTGTCGATGTCACCGTCGATGGCAGTGAGCATGTCTACCCGATGCAGATTCGTGGGGGTGGGATGGATGAAATGTGGTTAAGCAAAACGGAGAGGACCTGATTATGCGCCGGATATTATCAGTATTGCTGGAAAACGAGTCGGGTGCATTATCGCGGGTGATTGGCCTCTTCGCCCAGCGTGGATACAACATTGAAAGCCTGACCGTCGCGCCGACCGACGATCCGACCTTATCGCGGATGACGATTCAGACGGTAGGGGATGAGAAAGTCCTTGAGCAGATCGAAAAGCAGCTTCACAAGCTGGTGGATGTTCTGCGCGTCAGCGAACTGGGGCAGGGCGCTCACGTTGAACGAGAAATCATGCTGGTGAAAATCCAGGCCAGCGGTTATGGCCGGGAAGAGGTGAAACGCAACACGGAGATTTTCCGCGGGCAAATCATCGACGTGACGCCGTCTATCTACACCGTACAACTGGCGGGCACCAGCGATAAGCTGGATGCGTTTCTGGCAAGCCTGCGTGAAGTCGCCAAAATTGTGGAGGTTGCCCGTTCCGGCGTAGTGGGACTCTCCCGTGGCGATAAAATTATGCGCTAATAGTCGACTGTAGGCCTGATAAGCACAGCGCCATCAGGCATCATCGCGGAGATCATGCCGGATGGCGGCGTAAACGCCTTATCCGGCCTACATGTAACGTACCCGTTTGCGCTGATGCTACCTGTTGCGCTTTTTTTTGCGAAATCAGCAGTAACCAGAGACAAAAGCGGTTGCCGCAGTCATTATTCTGCGCTTAGATGTTAAGAAGTTTAACCCATGCCATCTAAAAGGTTATGGTTTGTACATTTTACGCAAGGGGCAATTGTGAAACTGGATGAAATCGCTCGGTTGGCCGGCGTTTCGCGAACGACTGCAAGCTACGTTATTAATGGCAAAGCAAAGCAATATCGCGTAAGCGACAAAACGGTTGAAAAAGTCATGGCGGTGGTGCGTGAGCATAATTACCACCCGAATGCCGTGGCGGCCGGGCTGCGTGCTGGACGCACACGTTCTATTGGGCTGGTGATCCCGGATCTTGAGAACACGAGCTATACCCGGATCGCAAACTATCTGGAGCGCCAGGCGCGTCAGCGTGGGTATCAGCTGTTAATTGCCTGCTCTGAAGATCAGCCGGATAACGAAATGCGCTGTATTGAGCATCTTTTACAGCGCCAGGTCGATGCCATAATTGTGTCGACTTCCTTGCCACCTGAGCATCCGTTCTACCAACGCTGGGCAAACAGTTCATTCCCGATTGTGGCGCTGGATCGTGCACTGGATCGCGAACATTTTACCAGCGTTGTGGGTGCGGATCAGGATGATGCGGAAATGCTGGCGGAGGAGTTACGCAAATTTCCTGCTGAAACCGTCCTCTATCTGGGCGCGCTTCCTGAGTTATCCGTCAGTTTCCTGCGCGAACAGGGTTTTCGTACCGCGTGGAAGGACGATCCGCGTGAAGTCCATTTCCTGTACGCCAACAGCTATGAGCGGGAAGCGGCTGCGCAGCTGTTTGATAAATGGCTGGAAACGCACCCAATGCCTCAGGCGTTGTTTACCACGTCGTTTGCCCTGTTGCAGGGGGTGATGGATGTGACCCTGCGTCGTGACGGACAGCTGCCGTCTGATTTAGCAATTGCGACTTTTGGCGATCACGAACTGCTCGACTTCCTGCAGTGCCCGGTACTGGCAGTGGCACAGCGCCATCGTGATGTCGCGGAACGCGTGCTGGAGATTGTACTGGCAAGTCTGGACGAACCGCGTAAACCAAAACCAGGTTTAACGCGTATACGGCGTAATCTGTACCGTCGCGGTATTCTCAGCCGTAACTAAGTTTCCTCAATTGATGACGTCGGCGGGATAAGCCTCTGACGTCTTCATTTTTCTATTCTCAGAAATAACCGCATTATATTTAAGAATATTCTTTAGAATTATCTGAAATTCATTCTTGAAATACCCCGAATTAAAAATGCAACTATCCATTTTTGGGTTATTGATACGTAACGACGCGTTACGCTTGTATTATTTTGTTACATGCATGTGTGGATTTGCCGAATTAACAAACACTTTGCTCTCGTATTGCGGCCATCTGGTACTTACCTCGGCCCTGCGCGGCGTACAGACCGATTAACTGGTACTGTTAACTCGCTGCATATTGTCCTAAAATGCCGCTCGCGTCGCAAACTGACACTTTATATTTTCTTTGGATGATATTCAGTTGTTTTAAACAATGATGAGTTGTTGGATTTTTTTCTTACAAATATTCATGACGTTAATTTGCTTCGTTTGCTGTACGGATTTTGTTCAACGCTGATATTAGCCGTAAACAATGGGTTTTTTGCTCCGCTAAGCGCCGCGACTTGCTTGACAAGGTTTTCCTCCGCTCCGTAAACTCCTTTAAGTGGGAATTTGTGGGATAAAGTGGTAATTGGGGGTGAGGCTGGCATGTTCCGGGGAGCAACGTTAGTTAATCTCGACAGTAAAGGGCGCTTATCCGTGCCTACCCGTTATCGGGATCAACTGCTTGAGAGCGCTACCGGTCAAATGGTTTGCACCATTGACATCCATCACCCGTGCCTGCTGCTGTACCCCCTGCCTGAATGGGAAATAATCGAGCAGAAGCTCTCGCGTCTGTCGAGCATGAATCCAGTTGAGCGTCGCGTACAGCGCTTATTGTTGGGTCATGCCAGCGAATGTCAGATGGATAACGCTGGTCGATTACTGATAGCCCCCATTCTGCGGCAACACGCAGGGCTAACGAAAGAAGTGATGCTGGTTGGGCAGTTCAATAAGTTTGAGCTGTGGGATGAAACGACCTGGTATCAACAGGTCAAGGAAGATATCGACGCTGAGCAGTCTGTTACTGGCGCGTTGTCGGAACGATTGCAGGATTTGTCTCTATAAAATGACGGAAAATTATAAACATACAACGGTGTTGCTGGATGAAGCCGTAAACGGCCTGAATATTCGTCCAGATGGCATCTACATTGACGGGACATTTGGTCGCGGTGGTCACTCACGTCTGATCCTCTCCCAGCTTGGCGAAGAGGGACGTTTACTGGCAATCGATCGCGATCCGCAGGCTATTGCCGTTGCAAAAACGATTACCGATCCTCGCTTCTCCATCGTACATGGACCTTTTTCTGCGCTGGCTGACTATGTTGCCGAGCGTGGACTGACCGGTAAGATCGACGGAATTCTTCTCGATCTGGGCGTTTCTTCTCCGCAGCTTGACGATGCCGAACGCGGCTTTTCATTCATGCGTGACGGTCCGTTAGATATGCGTATGGACCCCACCCGCGGTCAGTCTGCCGCCGAGTGGCTGCAAACCGCCGATGAAGCTGATATCGCCTGGGTGATTAAAACCTTTGGCGAGGAGCGCTTCGGCAAACGTATTGCTCGCGCCATTGTCGAGCGCAACCGCGTTGAACCGATGACCCGCACCAAAGAGCTGGCGGAAGTGATTGCAGCGGCAATGCCGGTGAAGGACAAATTCAAACATCCCGCGACCCGTACCTTCCAGGCGGTGCGCATTTGGGTAAACAGTGAACTGGAGGAGATAGAGCAGGCGCTAAAAAGCTCGCTCAGCGTGCTGGCACCAGGTGGTCGCCTTTCGATAATCAGTTTCCATTCGCTTGAAGATCGCATTGTGAAACGCTTTATGCGCGAACAAAGCCGTGGTCCTCAGGTTCCGGCTGGAATACCGATGACCGAAGCGCAGATCAAAAAACTGGGCGGTCGTGAGTTGAGAGCACTAGGCAAGTTGATGCCGGGTGAAGAAGAGGTCGCAGAAAATCCTCGTGCCCGTAGTTCAGTTCTGCGTATTGCAGAGAGGACGAACGCATGATCAGCAGAGTGACAGAAGCCCTCAGCAAAGTTAAAGGATCGATAGGAAGCAACGAGCGCCATGCTTTGCCTGGCGTGATCGGTGACGATCTTTTGCGGTTCGGGAAGCTGCCACTCTGCCTGTTCATTTGCATTATTTTGACGGCGGTTACCGTCGTAACAACCGCACACCATACGCGGTTACTGACCGCGCAGCGTGAGCAGCTGGTTCTGGAGCGAGATGCGCTGGATATCGAATGGCGTAACTTGATCCTTGAAGAGAACGCGCTCGGTGATCATAGCCGTGTTGAACGGATCGCAACGGAAAAGCTGCAAATGCAGCATGTTGATCCCTCACAAGAAAATATCGTAGTACAAAAATAAGGATAAACGCGACGCATGAAAGCAGCGGCAAAAACGCACAAACCAAAACGCCAGGAAGAACAAGCCAACTTTATCAGTTGGCGTTTTGCGTTACTGTGCGGCTGTATTTTGCTGGCGCTGGGTTTCCTGCTGGGGCGTGTTGCCTGGCTGCAAATCATTGCGCCAGACATGCTGGTGCGTCAGGGAGACATGCGTTCTCTGCGCGTCCAGGAAGTGTCTACATCACGCGGGATGATTACCGACCGCTCAGGTCGTCCGCTGGCGGTGAGCGTTCCGGTGAAGGCGATTTGGGCCGATCCGAAAGAGGTGCATGACGCAGGCGGCGTGAGCGTTGGCGAACGCTGGAGAGCGCTGTCGACTGCGCTGAACCTCCCGCTCGATCAACTGGCTTCCCGCATTAACGCCAACCCGAAAGGGCGTTTTATCTATCTGGCGCGTCAGGTAAACCCTGACATGGCCGACTACATCAAGAAGCTGAAGCTGCCAGGCATTCATCTGCGCGAAGAATCCCGCCGTTACTATCCTTCCGGGGAAGTGACCGCTCACCTCATTGGTTTTACCAACGTCGACAGCCAGGGGATTGAAGGCGTTGAGAAGAGCTTCGACAAATGGCTCACCGGGCAACCGGGCGAACGTATTGTACGTAAAGACCGCTATGGCCGCGTCATTGAAGATATCTCCTCTACCGACAGCCAGGCGGCGCACAACCTCGCGCTGAGCATCGATGAGCGTTTACAGGCGCTGGTCTACCGTGAACTGAATAACGCCGTGGCGTTCAACAAGGCAGAGTCAGGCAGTGCGGTCCTGGTGGATGTGAACACCGGTGAAGTGCTGGCGATGGCGAACAGCCCGTCTTACAACCCGAACAACCTCACCGGTACGCCGAAAGACGCAATGCGTAACCGGACCATTACCGACGTGTTTGAGCCGGGTTCTACCGTCAAACCGATGGTGGTGATGACCGCGCTGCAGCGTGGCGTGGTACGTGAAAATACCGTACTTAACACCATTCCTTACCGAATTAATGGCCACGAAATTAAAGACGTGGCGCGTTATAGCGAATTGACCCTTACCGGGGTTTTGCAGAAGTCGAGTAACGTCGGTGTTTCCAAACTGGCGTTAGCGATGCCGTCCTCAGCGTTAGTAGATACTTACTCACGTTTTGGGCTGGGAAAAGCGACCAATTTGGGGTTGGTCGGAGAACGCAGTGGCTTATATCCTCAAAAACAACGGTGGTCTGACATAGAGAGGGCCACCTTCTCTTTCGGCTATGGGCTAATGGTAACCCCGTTACAGTTAGCGCGAGTCTACGCAACTATCGGTAGCTATGGCGTTTATCGCCCGCTGTCGATTACTAAAGTTGACCCTCCTGTTCCGGGCGAGCGTATCTTCCCGGAGTCGACCGTACGCACTGTGGTGCACATGATGGAAAGCGTGGCGCTGCCGGGTGGTGGCGGCGTGAAGGCGGCGATTAAAGGCTATCGCATCGCGATTAAAACCGGTACGGCGAAAAAAGTCGGGCCAGATGGCCGCTACATCAATAAATACATTGCTTATACCGCAGGCGTTGCGCCTGCGAGTCAGCCGCGCTTCGCGCTGGTTGTTGTTATCAACGATCCGCAGGCGGGTAAATATTACGGTGGCGCCGTTTCCGCGCCGGTCTTCGGTGCCATCATGGGCGGCGTACTGCGCACCATGAACATCGAACCGGATGCGCTGACAACGGGCGATAAAAATGAATTTGTGAATAATCAAGGCGAGGCAACAGGTGGCAGATCGTAATTTGCGCGACCTTCTTGCTCCATGGGTGCCGGGTGCACCGGAGCGAGCACTGCGAGAGATGACACTCGACAGCCGTGTGGCTGCATCGGGCGATCTCTTTGTAGCAGTAGTGGGTCATCAGGCGGACGGGCGTCGATATATCCCGCAGGCGATAGCGCAAGGTGTGGCTGCCATTATTGCAGAGGCAAAAGATGAGGCCGCAGACGGCGAAATCCGAGAAATGCACGGCGTTCCGGTCATCTATCTCAGCCAGCTTAACGAGCGTTTATCTGCACTGGCAGGCCGCTTTTACCACGAGCCATCTGAAAATATGCGTCTGGTCGGTGTGACCGGAACGAACGGTAAAACCACCACTACCCAACTGCTTGCACAGTGGAGCCAACTGCTTGGCGAAACCAGTGCGGTAATGGGAACGGTAGGTAATGGCCTGCTGGGTAAAGTGATCCCGACGGAAAATACCACTGGGTCAGCCGTTGACGTTCAGCATGTGCTGGCGGGGCTGGTTGAACAGGGCGCGACCTTTGGCGCGATGGAAGTTTCATCGCATGGCCTGGTTCAGCACCGCGTGGCGGCGCTGAAATTTGCGGCCTCAGTATTTACCAACTTAAGCCGTGACCATCTCGATTATCACGGCGATATGGAACACTACGAAGCCGCGAAGTGGTTGCTGTACTCCACGCATCACTGTGGACAGGCTATCGTCAATGCGGATGACGAAGTGGGGCGTCGCTGGCTGGCAAAGCTGCCGGATGCGGTAGCTGTCTCGATGGAAGATCATATCAATCCCAACTGCCACGGTCGTTGGCTGAAAGCCGTTGAGGTGAACTATCACGATAGCGGCGCAACGATTCGCTTTGCCTCTACCTGGGGAGAAGGCGAAATTGAAAGCCGCCTGATGGGGGCGTTTAACGTCAGCAATTTGCTGCTGGCGCTGGCCACACTGCTGGCGTTGGGGTATCCGTTAGCCGATTTACTGAAAACGGCGGCACGACTGCAGCCGGTCTGCGGGCGCATGGAAGTATTCAGCGCGCCGGGTAAAACGACGGTAGTGGTGGATTATGCTCATACGCCGGATGCGCTGGAAAAAGCGCTGCAGGCGGCCCGTCTGCATTGCACCGGCAAGCTGTGGTGCGTCTTTGGCTGCGGCGGCGATCGCGACAAAGGCAAGCGTCCGTTGATGGGTGCCATTGCCGAGCAATTTGCCGATGTCGTTGTGGTTACGGATGATAACCCACGCACCGAAGAGCCTCGCGCCATTATCAATGACATTCTGGCGGGTATGCTGGATGCCGGGCAGGCAAAAGTGATGGAAGGCCGTGCTGAAGCGGTCACTAGCGCCATCATGCAGGCAAAAGAAAATGACGTGGTGCTGGTCGCTGGCAAAGGCCATGAAGATTACCAGATTGTCGGCGCACACCGTCTCGACTACTCCGACCGCGTGACGGCAGCACGTCTGCTGGGGGTTATCGCATGATTAGCGTAACGCTCAGCCAACTGGCGGAAATCCTCGGCGGCGAACTGAAAGGGGGCGATCTGACCCTTGATGCGGTCACGACCGATACGCGTAAAGTCACGCCAGGCTGTTTATTTGTCGCACTGAAAGGTGAACGCTTTGATGCCCACGATTTTGCCAATACGGCAAAAGAAAATGGCGCGGGCGCGCTGCTGGTCAGCCGTGCGCTGGATACCGATCTGCCGCAACTCATTGTAAAAAATACGCGCCTGGCATTTGGCGAGCTGGCTGCGTGGGTACGCGCCCAGGTTCCGGCGCGCGTAGTTGCACTAACCGGCTCGTCCGGTAAAACGTCCGTCAAAGAGATGACGGCGTCCATTCTGAGTCAGTGCGGCAATACCTTATATACCGCGGGCAATCTGAATAACGACATCGGCGTACCGATGACGCTGCTGCGGTTAAACAACGATTACGACTATGCCGTGATTGAGCTTGGCGCGAATCATCAGGGCGAAATCGCCTGGACCGTTGGCCTGACGCGCCCGGAAGCGGCGCTGGTGAACAACCTGGCCGCCGCGCATCTGGAAGGCTTCGGCTCTCTGGCGGGTGTGGCGAAGGCAAAAGGTGAGATTTTTACCGGCCTGTCAGCGAACGGTATCGCCATTATGAATGCCGACAACAACGACTGGTTGAACTGGCAGAGCATCATCGGCGATCGCAAAGTCTGGCGCTTCTCGCCGAATGCGGCCAACAGCGACTTTTCGGCGACCAACGTTCATGTGACCTCGCATGGTACAGAATTTTCTCTGCAAACACCGACCGGGAGCATTGATGTCCTGCTGCCGTTACCGGGTCGCCACAATATCGCTAACGCCCTTGCGGCGGCGGCGCTTTCTATGGCGGTAGGCGCGACGCACGAGGCGATCAAAGCGGGTTTGAAGGATCTGCAAGCGGTACCGGGACGTCTGTTCCCGATTCAACTCGCAGAAAATCAGCTGCTGCTGGACGACTCCTATAACGCGAATGTCGGTTCGATGACCGCAGCGGTGCAGGTGCTGTCTGAAATGCCGGGCTATCGCGTACTGGTCGTTGGCGATATGGCAGAGCTTGGCGCAGAAAGCGAAGCCTGCCACGTACAGGTAGGTGAGGCTGCAAAGGCTGCAGGTATCGACCGTGTGCTGAGTACAGGGAAACTGAGTCAGGCAATTAGCCATGCCAGCGGCGTTGGCGAGCATTTTGCGGATAAAAGCGCGCTGACCGCGCATCTTAAGGCGCTGATTGCAGAACATCAGATCATGACGATTTTAGTGAAGGGTTCACGTAGTGCCGCCATGGAAGAGGTAGTACGCGCATTACAGGAGAATGGGACATGTTAGTTTGGCTGGCCGAACATTTGGTCAAATATTATTCCGGCTTTAACGTCTTTTCCTATCTGACGTTTCGCGCCATCGTCAGCCTGCTGACCGCGCTGTTCATCTCATTGTGGATGGGCCCGCGCATGATCGCCCGCTTGCAAAAAATGTCCTTTGGCCAGGTCGTACGTAACGACGGTCCGGAATCACACTTCAGTAAACGCGGTACGCCGACCATGGGCGGGATCATGATCCTCACCGCGATTGTCATCTCCGTACTGCTGTGGGCATATCCGTCGAACCCGTACGTATGGTGCGTGCTGGTGGTATTGATTGGCTACGGCATTATCGGTTTTGTCGATGACTACCGCAAAGTGGTGCGCAAAGATACCAAGGGACTGATTGCCCGCTGGAAGTACTTCTGGATGTCGGTGATTGCGCTGGGCGTGGCCTTTGCGCTGTACCTCGCCGGTAAAGACACCCCGGCTACCGAGCTGGTGGTGCCGTTCTTTAAAGATGTCATGCCGCAGTTGGGGCTGTTCTACGTGCTGCTGGCGTATTTCGTGATTGTGGGTACTGGCAACGCGGTAAACCTTACCGATGGCCTGGATGGTCTGGCGATTATGCCGACCGTGTTCGTGGCCGCCGGTTTTGCACTGGTTGCATGGGCGACCGGTAACATGAACTTCGCCAACTATCTGCACATTCCTTATTTACGCCACGCTGGCGAATTGGTGATCGTCTGTACGGCGATTGTCGGCGCAGGTTTAGGCTTCCTGTGGTTTAACACCTATCCCGCTCAGGTCTTTATGGGCGACGTCGGTTCGCTGGCGCTGGGCGGCGCGCTGGGCATTATTGCCGTACTGCTGCGTCAGGAGTTCCTGCTGGTGATCATGGGCGGTGTCTTCGTGGTGGAAACCCTGTCGGTCATTCTGCAGGTGGGGTCCTTTAAGCTGCGCGGACAGCGCATCTTCCGTATGGCGCCGATTCACCATCACTATGAACTGAAAGGCTGGCCGGAACCGCGCGTGATTGTGCGTTTCTGGATTATTTCGCTGATGCTGGTCCTGATTGGCCTGGCAACGCTGAAGGTACGTTAATCATGGCTGATTACCAGGGTAAAAAAGTCGTCATTATCGGTCTGGGTTTGACCGGGTTGTCCTGCGTGGATTTCTTCCTGGCACGCGGCGTCACGCCGCGCGTCATGGATACTCGCGCGATGCCGCCGGGCCTGGATAAATTACCGGAAGCGGTTGAGCATCATGTTGGCAGTCTGAATGATGACTGGCTGTTGGCCGCCGATCTCATCGTCGCCAGCCCCGGTATTGCCCTGGCGCACCCTTCGCTGAGCGCTGCCGCAAATGCGGGAATTGAGATTGTCGGCGATATCGAACTGTTCTGCCGCGAAGCACAGGCGCCCATCGTCGCGATCACCGGTTCAAACGGTAAAAGCACCGTCACGACGCTGGTTGGTGAAATGGCGAAAGCGGCCGGAGTAAACGTCGGTGTTGGCGGTAATATCGGTCTGCCTGCTCTGATGCTGCTGGACGCTGAGCGCGAATTGTATGTTCTGGAGCTGTCCAGCTTCCAACTGGAGACAACCTCCAGCTTACGGGCTGTTGCGGCAACCATTTTGAACGTCACTGAAGATCATATGGACCGTTATCCGTTTGGACTGCAGCAGTACCGTGCAGCCAAACTGCGCGTTTACGAGAATGCGAAAGTGTGCGTAGTCAATGCGGATGATGCGCTGACCATGCCGGTTCGTGGTGCCGATGAGCGTTGCGTGAGCTTTGGTGTCAACATGGGGGACTATCACCTTAATCGTCAGCAGGGCGAAACCTGGCTGCGGGTGAAGGGTGAAAAAGTTCTGAATGTGAAAGAGATGACGCTTACCGGCCAGCATAACTATACCAACGCTCTGGCAGCGCTGGCGCTGGCGGATGCTGCGGGTCTGCCGCGGGCATCGAGCCTGAAAGCGCTGACTACCTTTACCGGTCTGGCGCATCGTTTCCAGTTGGTACTGAATCATAACGGCGTGCGTTGGATCAACGATTCAAAAGCCACCAACGTCGGTAGCACCGAAGCGGCGCTGAATGGCCTGCACGTTGATGGCACTCTGCACCTGCTGTTGGGTGGCGATGGGAAATCAGCTGATTTTTCCCCGCTAAGTCGTTATCTGAACGGCGATCGCATCCGACTGTACTGCTTTGGTCGTGATGGCGCGCAGCTTGCCGCGTTGCGACCGGAAGTGGCGGAACAAACGGAAACCATGGAGCAGGCGATGCGCCTGCTCGCGCCGCGTGTGAAGTCGGGTGATATGGTGCTGCTGTCGCCGGCTTGCGCCAGCCTCGACCAGTTTAAAAACTTTGAGCAACGTGGCGATGTCTTTACCCATCTGGCGAAGGAGTTGGGTTGATGCGATTATCTCTCCCTCGTCTGAAACTGCCGCGCGTACCGGGACTCGGAATCCTGGCGTGGATCTTTGCGGCACTTAAAGGCTGGGTGATGGCTTCGCGTGATAAAGACGCGGACAGCCTGATCATGTATGACCGCATGCTGCTGTGGCTGACTTTTGGTCTGGCAGCGATCGGTTTTGTGATGGTGACATCGGCGTCAATGCCCGTTGGGCAACGTCTGGCGGGCGATCCGTTCCTGTTCGCCAAACGCGATGCGCTGTATATCTTCCTGGCGTTCTGTCTGGCGATGGTCACGCTGCGTCTGCCGATGGAGTTTTGGCAAAAGTACAGCACCACGATGCTGATCGCTTCTATCATCATGCTGCTGATCGTTCTGGTGGTGGGGAGCTCCGTTAACGGGGCATCGCGCTGGATCGCGCTGGGTCCACTGCGTATTCAGCCTGCGGAATTCACCAAGCTGTCGCTGTTCTGTTATCTCGCCAACTACCTGGTGCGTAAGGTCGATGAAGTGCGTAATAACCTGCGCGGCTTCTTAAAACCGATGGGCGTGATCCTGGTGCTGGCGGTCTTACTGCTGGCGCAGCCTGACCTCGGTACGGTTGTGGTACTGTTTGTCACGACGCTGGCGATGCTGTTTCTCGCTGGTGCGAAACTGTGGCAGTTCATCGCCATCATCGGGATGGGGATTTCCGCAGTCGTGCTGCTGATCCTCGCCGAACCGTATCGTATTCGCCGTGTAACCTCGTTCTGGAACCCCTGGGAAGATCCGTTTGGCAGCGGCTATCAGCTGACACAGTCGCTGATGGCTTTTGGTCGCGGTGAGGTTTGGGGGCAAGGCTTAGGTAATTCAGTGCAAAAACTGGAGTATTTACCGGAAGCGCACACCGACTTTATCTTCGCCATTATTGGGGAGGAGCTGGGTTATATCGGTGTGGTACTCGCTCTTTTAATGGTATTCTTCGTCGCTTTTCGCGCGATGTCGATCGGTCGTAAGGCGCTGGAAATTGACCACCGTTTTTCAGGTTTCTTAGCCTGCTCCATCGGGATTTGGTTTAGCTTCCAGGCGCTGGTAAACGTCGGCGCGGCGGCGGGCATGCTGCCAACCAAAGGTCTGACGTTACCGCTGATCAGCTATGGTGGTTCCAGTTTGTTGATCATGTCGACAGCCATCATGTTTTTGTTACGTATTGATTATGAAACGCGTCTGGAAAAAGCCCAGGCGTTTACACGAGGTGCACGATGAGTGGTCAACCGAAGCGGTTAATGGTGATGGCAGGCGGTACCGGTGGACATGTTTTCCCGGGACTGGCGGTTGCTCACCATTTAATGGCCCAGGGCTGGCAGGTTCGTTGGCTGGGCACCGCCGATCGTATGGAAGCGGACTTAGTGCCGAAGCATGGCATTGATATTGATTTTATTCGCATCTCCGGTTTGCGCGGAAAGGGCCTCAACGCGTTGCTGGCGGCACCTGTCCGTATTTTTAATGCCTGGCGTCAGGCCCGCGCCATCATGAAGCAGTTTAAGCCCGATGTGGTGCTGGGCATGGGCGGCTATGTGTCTGGCCCTGGCGGCCTGGCGGCCTGGTCGTTAGGTATTCCGGTCGTGCTGCATGAGCAGAACGGTATCGCCGGGTTAACGAACAAATGGCTGGCGAAGATCGCGACGACGGTGATGCAGGCCTTCCCTGGCGCTTTCCCGAATGCGGAAGTGGTGGGGAATCCAGTGCGTACTGATGTCCTTGCACTGCCGTTACCTGAAGAACGTCTGGCTGGGCGCGAAGGTCCGGTGCGCGTGCTGGTTGTTGGTGGTTCGCAGGGCGCGCGCGTGCTGAACCAGACGTTGCCGCAGGTCGCTGCAAAACTTGGCGACGCAGTGACTATCTGGCATCAGAGCGGTAAAGGCGCGCAGCAAACCGTGGAACAGGCTTATGCAGATGCGGGGCAACTACAGCATAAGGTCACTGAATTTATTGATGATATGGCAGCAGCTTACGCGTGGGCGGATGTTGTGGTCTGTCGTTCAGGCGCACTGACGGTGAGCGAGATTGCTGCCGCAGGTTTACCCGCGCTGTTCGTGCCGTTTCAACATAAAGACAGACAACAGTACTGGAATGCGTTGCCGCTGGAGAAAGCGGGCGCAGCGAAAATTCTTGAGCAGCCGCAGTTTACTGTGGATGCCGTCGTTAGCACCCTGTCCGGGTGGTCACGAGAAACTTTATTAACCATGGCAGAGCGTGCTCGCGCCGCATCCATACCGGATGCCACCGAGCGGGTTGCAACTGAAGTGAGCCGGGCTGCCCGGGTGTAATTGTGGTGATGCCTTTTGCATCGCATGAACTGAGAAGTTAATGGCTAAAGAATGAATACACAACAACTGGCAAAACTGCGTTCCATCGTGCCCGAAATGCGTCGCGTTCGGCACATCCACTTTGTCGGCATCGGTGGTGCCGGTATGGGCGGTATTGCCGAAGTTTTGGCCAATGAAGGTTATCAGATCAGCGGTTCTGACTTAGCGCCGAATCCGGTTACGCAGCAACTGACGAATCTGGGTGCCACGATTTTTTTCAACCATCGCCCGGAAAACGTACGTGATGCGAGCGTGGTGGTGGTGTCCAGCGCTATTTCCGCGGATAACCCAGAAATTGTAGCGGCCCACGAAGCGCGTATCCCGGTGATCCGCCGTGCGGAGATGCTGGCAGAGTTGATGCGTTTTCGTCACGGTATCGCCATTGCCGGGACCCACGGTAAAACCACGACCACGGCGATGGTCTCCAGTATTTATGCAGAAGCGGGCCTCGATCCGACTTTTGTGAACGGCGGTCTGGTGAAGGCGGCGGGCGTGCATGCACGTCTGGGTCACAGCCGTTATTTGATTGCGGAAGCTGATGAGAGCGATGCGTCGTTCCTGCATTTGCAGCCGATGGTGGCGATTGTCACCAATATCGAAGCTGACCATATGGATACCTACCATGGCGACTTCGAAAATTTAAAGCAGACGTTTATTAATTTTCTGCATAACTTGCCGTTTTATGGTCGTGCGGTGATGTGCGTTGACGATCCGGTGATCCGCGAGCTGTTACCGCGCGTCGGGCGTCAGACCACCACCTATGGTTTCAGCGATGATGCTGACGTTCGCGTAGAAGATTATCAACAGATTGGCCCACAGGGTCACTTCACGCTGCTGCGTCAGGGGATGGCCGATTTGCGTGTGACGTTGAACGCGCCTGGCCGTCACAATGCCTTGAACGCGGCGGCTGCCGTGGCAGTGGCAACGGAAGAGGGTATTGAAGACGATGCAATTCTGCGCGCGCTGGAAAGTTTCCAGGGTACCGGACGCCGCTTTGACTTCCTCGGTGAATTCCCGCTTGAGCCAGTCAACGGTAAAGCC
Source organism: Citrobacter sp. HN-141 (assembly GCF_033341895.1). Taxonomy (NCBI): domain Bacteria; kingdom Pseudomonadati; phylum Pseudomonadota; class Gammaproteobacteria; order Enterobacterales; family Enterobacteriaceae; genus Citrobacter; species Citrobacter sp. HN-141. Next base: position 138,699 of record NZ_JAWPBF010000006.1, read on the forward strand.
GGAACGGCGATGCTGGTTGATGACTATGGCCATCACCCAACGGAAGTCGATGCCACGATCAAAGCCGCACGCGCAGGTTGGCCGGACAAAAATTTGGTGATGCTGTTCCAGCCGCACCGCTTCACGCGTACACGCGATTTGTACGACGACTTTGCCAACGTGCTGACACAGGTTGATACGCTGCTGATGTTGGACGTGTATGCCGCAGGTGAAGCTGCGATCCCGGGGGCCGATAGCCGTTCGCTGTGCCGTACGATTCGTGGTCGCGGTAAGATCGATCCTATTCTGGTGTCCGATCCGGCCCAGGTAGCGGAAATGCTGGCACCGGTATTAACCGGCAACGATCTGATTTTGGTGCAAGGCGCTGGAAATATCGGCAAAATCGCGCGTTCCTTAGCTGAAATCAAACTGAAGCCGCAAAACCCGGAGGAAGAACAACATGGCTGATAAAATCGCGGTCCTGTTAGGGGGCACCTCCGCAGAACGAGAAGTGTCGCTGAATTCTGGCGCGGCTGTGCTCGCCGGGCTGCGTGAGGGCGGCGTGGATGCCCATCCGGTTGACCCGAAAGAGGTCGACGTTACGCTTCTGAAATCAATGGGTTTTCAGAAGGTGTTTATTGCTCTGCACGGTCGCGGCGGTGAAGATGGTACGCTGCAGGGCATGCTGGAGCAGATCGGCCTGCCGTACACCGGCAGCGGTGTTATGGCATCGGCTATCTCAATGGACAAGCTGCGCAGCAAGCTGCTGTGGCAGGGGGCAGGATTGCCCGTTGCGCCATGGGTGGCATTGACCCGTGCTGAGTTTGAAAAAGGACTTAGCAATGAAGTGGTTACGAAAATTTCTGCGTTAGGCTTGCCGTTGATTGTGAAGCCAAGCCGTGAAGGCTCCAGCGTAGGGATGTCAAAAGTTGAAGAAGAAAATGCTTTGCAAACTGCATTAGCATTGGCTTTTCAGCATGATGAAGAAGTACTGATTGAAAAATGGCTCAGTGGGCCAGAATTCACAGTTGCGATACTCGGCGAAGAAATTTTACCGTCAATACGTATCCAACCCGCGGGAACCTTCTATGATTATGAGGCGAAGTATCTGTCTGATGAGACACAATATTTCTGTCCTGCAGGTCTGGAAGTTGACCAGGAGGCCGAATTACAGGCGTTAGTCCTGAATGCGTGGAACGCATTGGGCTGTAAAGGTTGGGGGCGTATTGACGTCATGCTGGACAGCGATGGCCAGTTTTATCTGCTGGAAGCGAATACCTCTCCGGGTATGACCAGCCACAGCCTGGTGCCGATGGCGGCGCGTCAGGCGGGCCTGAGCTTCTCGCAGTTGGTGGTTCGAATTCTGGCGTTGGCGGACTGATATGTCGCAGGCTGCGCTGAACACGCGAAACGGTGATGAAGAAGAGGTAGCCTCCTCACGCCGCAATAATGGAACGCGTCTTGCAGGAATTTTGTTTCTGCTGACAGTGCTGTGCACCGTGTTTGTGAGCGGCTGGGTCGTGTTGGGATGGATGGAAGATGCGCAGCGTTTGCCATTGTCGAAGCTGGTATTGACCGGTGAGCGACACTACACGCGCAATGACGATATTCGTCAGTCCATTCTGGCGCTTGGCGCACCGGGAACCTTTATGACCCAGGATGTAAACATCATCCAAAGTCAGATTGAACGCCTCCCCTGGATTAAGCAGGCGAGCGTCAGAAAGCAGTGGCCTGATGAATTGAAGATTCATCTGGTTGAATATGTGCCGATAGCGCGTTGGAATGACCAACATATGGTGGATGCCGATGGAACTACCTTCAGCATACCAACCGGTCGGGCTAACAAGCAGGTATTACCTATGTTGTATGGCCCGGAAGGCAGCGCGAGTGAAGTGTTGCAAGGGTTCCGCGATATGGGGCAGGTGCTGGCTAAGGATAGATTCACCCTGAAGGAAGCGGCGATGACCGCTCGTCGTTCCTGGCAGTTAACGCTTAATAACGATATTAAGCTCAATCTGGGCAGGGGCGATACGATAAAACGTTTGGCTCGCTTTGTGGAACTCTACCCGGTTTTACAGCAGCAGGCGCAAACCGATGGCAAACGGATTAGCTACGTTGATTTGCGTTATGACTCAGGAGCAGCAGTAGGCTGGGTTCCCTTGCCTCCTGAGGAATCTAATCAGCAACAGAATCAGGCACAGGCAGAACAACAATGATCAAGGCGACGGACAGAAAACTGGTAGTTGGACTGGAGATTGGCACCGCGAAGGTAGCCGCTTTAGTAGGGGAAGTTCTGCCCGACGGTATGGTCAATATCATTGGCGTGGGCAGTTGCCCATCGCGAGGTATGGATAAAGGCGGGGTGAATGACCTTGAGTCAGTGGTGAAATGCGTACAGCGCGCCATTGACCAGGCTGAACTGATGGCAGATTGCCAGATTTCCTCAGTGTATCTGGCGCTTTCAGGTAAACATATTAGCTGTCAGAATGAAATTGGTATGGTGCCCATTTCCGAAGAGGAAGTGACCCAGGAAGATGTGGAAAATGTTGTGCATACGGCAAAATCCGTACGTGTGCGCGATGAGCATCGTGTACTGCACGTTATTCCACAGGAATACGCCATTGACTACCAGGAAGGCATTAAAAATCCGGTCGGTCTTTCCGGCGTGCGTATGCAGGCAAAAGTACATCTGATTACCTGCCACAACGACATGGCGAAGAATATCGTCAAAGCCGTTGAACGCTGTGGCCTGAAAGTTGACCAACTGATATTTGCCGGGTTGGCAGCCAGTTATTCCGTGCTAACGGAAGACGAACGTGAGCTGGGTGTCTGCGTGGTCGATATTGGTGGTGGTACAATGGACATCGCCGTTTATACTGGCGGGGCGTTGCGCCACACCAAAGTAATCCCTTATGCAGGGAATGTGGTCACCAGCGACATCGCGTATGCCTTTGGTACGCCGCCGAGCGATGCGGAAGCCATTAAAGTTCGTCATGGTTGTGCGCTGGGTTCTATTGTTGGTAAAGATGAGAGCGTTGAAGTGCCAAGCGTCGGTGGTCGTCCGCCACGCAGTCTGCAACGTCAGACTCTGGCTGAGGTCATTGAGCCGCGTTATACCGAGCTGCTTAACCTGGTCAACGAAGAAATTTTGCAATTACAGGAACAACTTCGCCAGCAGGGTGTGAAACATCATCTGGCGGCGGGGATTGTGTTAACCGGTGGTGCTGCGCAAATTGAAGGTCTTGCGGCCTGCGCTCAGCGCGTGTTCCATACGCAGGTGCGTATTGGTGCGCCGCTCAATATTACCGGTCTGACAGATTATGCCCAGGAGCCGTATTATTCAACGGCAGTGGGGTTGCTTCATTACGGGAAAGAATCCCATTTAAGTGGTGAAGCTGAAGTTGAAAAACGTGTAACGGCATCCGTTGGCTCGTGGATTAAACGACTCAATAGTTGGCTGCGAAAAGAGTTTTAATTTTTATGAGGCCGGCAATAATTACGGCCTCAGGCGACAGGCACATACACAACGTCATTCAAGTTGCATCGCGACGGCAACTGAGCGAATCTCCTGGAGCATAGTTTACTATGTGATGGGAGTGAGTGAAGGCAGCCAACAAAGAGGCGGCTTGAAGGATAAAGTGTAAAACGGAGAGAGAAACTATGTTTGAACCTATGGAACTGACCAATGACGCGGTGATTAAAGTCATCGGCGTCGGCGGCGGCGGCGGTAATGCCGTTGAACACATGGTGCGTGAGCGCATCGAAGGTGTTGAATTCTTCGCGGTGAATACCGACGCTCAGGCGTTGCGTAAAACGGCGGTTGGACAGACCATTCAGATTGGTAGCGGCATCACCAAGGGTCTGGGCGCGGGTGCAAACCCGGAAGTCGGTCGCAATGCGGCAGACGAAGACCGTGAAGCTCTGCGTGCAGCGCTTGACGGCGCAGACATGGTGTTTATCGCAGCAGGCATGGGCGGCGGTACCGGGACCGGTGCAGCGCCAGTGGTTGCTGAAGTGGCAAAAGATTTAGGTATTCTGACCGTTGCTGTCGTGACTAAGCCTTTCAATTTTGAAGGCAAAAAGCGTATGGCATTTGCGGAGCAGGGTATCACCGAGTTGTCCAAACATGTGGACTCTCTGATCACTATTCCGAACGACAAACTGCTGAAAGTGCTGGGTCGTGGTATCTCTCTGCTGGATGCATTTGGCGCTGCGAACGACGTACTGAAAGGTGCAGTCCAGGGTATCGCTGAACTGATCACCCGTCCGGGCCTGATGAACGTCGACTTTGCCGACGTGCGCACCGTAATGTCCGAAATGGGCTATGCGATGATGGGTTCTGGCGTGGCAAGTGGTGAAGACCGTGCGGAAGAAGCTGCTGAAATGGCTATCTCTTCTCCTCTGCTGGAAGATATCGATCTGTCTGGTGCGCGTGGCGTGCTGGTTAACATTACCGCGGGCTTCGACCTGCGTCTGGATGAGTTCGAAACCGTAGGTAACACGATCCGTGCATTTGCATCGGATAACGCGACTGTGGTTATCGGTACTTCTCTGGACCCGGATATGAACGACGAGCTGCGCGTTACCGTTGTTGCCACTGGAATTGGTATGGACAAGCGTCCTGAAATCACTCTGGTGACCAACAAGCAGGTCCAGCAGCCGGTAATGGATCGTTACCAGCAGCACGGTATGGCGCCGTTGACGCAAGAGCAGAAGCCGGTAGCGAAGGTGGTTAACGACAATACGCCGCAAACCACTAAAGAACCGGATTATCTGGATATCCCTGCATTCCTGCGTAAGCAAGCTGATTAAGAATTAGCTGGAATTTGGGAATTGTGGCTCTTTGTGCTAAACTGGCCCACCGAATGTATAGTACACTTCGGTTGGATAGGTAATTTGGCGAGATTATACGATGATCAAACAAAGGACTCTTAAACGTATCGTTCAGGCGACTGGCGTCGGTTTGCATACCGGCAAAAAAGTCACCCTGACATTACGCCCTGCGCCGGCCAACACCGGGGTCATCTATCGTCGCACCGACTTGAATCCTCCGGTAGATTTCCCGGCCGATGCCAAATCTGTGCGTGATACCATGCTCTGTACGTGTCTGGTCAACGAGCATGATGTGCGGATTTCAACCGTTGAGCACCTTAATGCTGCTCTGGCGGGCTTAGGTATCGATAACATCGTTATTGAGGTTAATGCCCCGGAAATCCCGATCATGGATGGTAGTGCTGCTCCGTTCGTCTACCTGCTGCTTGACGCAGGTATTGAAGAACTGAACAGTGCGAAGAAATTTGTCCGCATCAAAGAGACCGTTCGTGTCGAAGATGGCGACAAGTGGGCTGAGTTTAAGCCGTATAATGGTTTTACGTTGGATTTCACCATCGACTTTAACCATCCGGCGATCGACTCCAGCACCCAGCGCTATGCAATGAACTTCTCTGCTGATGCGTTCATGCGCCAGATCAGCCGTGCGCGTACTTTCGGCTTCATGCGTGATATCGAATATCTGCAGTCCCGCGGCCTGTGCCTGGGCGGCAGCTTCGATTGTGCCATCGTTGTTGACGATTATCGCGTACTGAACGAAGACGGCCTGCGTTTTGAAGATGAATTCGTTCGTCACAAAATGCTCGACGCGATCGGTGACTTGTTCATGTGTGGTCACAACATTATTGGTGCATTTACCGCGTATAAATCCGGTCATGCATTGAATAACAAACTGTTGCAGGCGGTCCTGGCAAAACAGGAAGCCTGGGAATATGTGACCTTCCAGGACGATGCAGAACTGCCGCTGGCGTTCAAAGCGCCTTCGACTGTACTGGCATAACGACACAAACTGTCGTATAAATTCGACTGGTAAATCTGGCACTCTCTCCGGCCAGGTGAGCCAGTCGTTTTTTTTATCCTCCGATAGCTCACCGTCTTTTCCGATGCGACTTTTTCCCCGCTGTCAGATTAAAATACAGCGCGATCGCTGCTTTCTTAAGCATATTTAACCGCGACTTGCTGTCATTACTGCTGTGGAGTGCTCGCTTTAATGATAAGATTTGTGCGCAAAAATCGTTTTGAATTTAAAACCCCAAATGCAGGGTAGATCAGGTGGCACTAACGTGAGTGGAATACTGACGCGCTGGCGACAGTTAGGCAGACGGTACTTCTGGCCGCATCTCTTATTAGGGATGGTCGCGGCAAGCTTTGGCCTGCCCGCGATCGGTAATGCTGCTGAACCGAATACCCCCGCGAAGGCGACCACCAGCAATCACGATCAAGCCGCTAAAGTTAACTTTAACCAGCTTGCTTTGCTGGAAGCCACTAACCGTCGCCCGAATTTTACCGTTGATTATTGGCATCAACATGCCATTCGTACGGTTATACGCCATCTTTCCTTTGCAATGGCTCCTCAGGCACTGCCCGTTGCCGAAGAGCCGTTGCCGATCCAGGCGCATCATCTTGCTTTACTGAATACGCTCAGCGCGATGCTGACGCAGGAAGGCAGACCGCCGGCGACAGTAAGTCGCGTGACATATGCCCATTTCACTTCTCAGGCCGCGTTTAGTGTTCCTGTCTGGATCAGCCAGCAGCAGGGGATCCGCGCTGGCCCTCAACGCCTCAGCTAAAAAAGAACCTTCCAACTTATAATTTTTGACTCCGCACCGCGGGGCGTTTGAGATTTTATTATGCTAATCAAATTATTAACGAAAGTATTCGGTAGCCGTAACGAGCGTACGCTGCGTCGTATGCGCAAAGTGGTCAACGTCATTAACGCGATGGAACCGGAGATGGAAAAACTCTCCGATGACGAGCTGAAAGCGAAGACTGCGGAGTTCCGCGCGCGTCTGGAAAAAGGCGCCAGCGTTGAAAGCCTGATCCCGGAAGCATTCGCGGTTGTCCGTGAAGCCAGTAAGCGTGTGTTCGGTATGCGTCACTTTGACGTGCAGTTGCTGGGCGGTATGGTCCTCAACGATCGCTGTATCGCAGAAATGCGTACCGGTGAAGGTAAAACACTGACCGCAACGTTGCCGGCCTACCTGAACGCATTAAGCGGGAAAGGTGTACACGTGGTTACCGTGAACGACTATCTGGCTCAGCGTGACGCCGAAAATAACCGCCCACTGTTTGAGTTCCTCGGTATGACCGTAGGTATCAACATGTCAGGTCTGCCGGCACCGGCCAAGCGTGAAGCTTACAATGCTGACATCACTTACGGTACCAACAACGAATACGGCTTTGACTACCTCCGCGACAACATGGCGTTTAGCCCGGAAGAGCGCGTTCAGCGTAAACTGCACTATGCGTTGGTGGATGAGGTCGACTCCATCCTGATCGATGAAGCACGTACTCCGCTGATCATTTCCGGCCCGGCTGAAGATAGCTCGGAAATGTACAAGAAAGTGAACAAAATCATTCCAAACCTGATCCGTCAGGAGAAGGAAGATTCTGACACGTTCCAGGGCGAAGGCCACTTCTCTGTCGATGAGAAATCGCGCCAGGTTAACCTTACTGAACGTGGTCTGGTTCTGATTGAAGAACTGCTGGTGAAAGAAGGCATTATGGATGAAGGCGAGTCGTTGTACTCTCCGGGCAACATCATGCTGATGCATCACGTGACTGCTGCACTGCGCGCACATGTGCTGTTCACCCGCGATGTCGACTACATTGTGAAAGATGGCGAAGTTATCATCGTCGACGAACACACCGGACGTACCATGCAGGGGCGTCGCTGGTCCGACGGTCTGCACCAGGCTGTTGAAGCCAAAGAAGGCGTAGAAATCCAGAACGAAAACCAGACGCTGGCTTCTATCACCTTCCAGAACTACTTCCGCTTGTACGAAAAACTGGCCGGTATGACCGGTACAGCAGATACCGAAGCGTTCGAATTCAGCTCTATCTACAAACTGGATACCGTAGTGGTGCCGACCAACCGTCCGATGATCCGTAAGGATTTGCCGGATCTGGTGTACATGACCGAAGCGGAAAAAATTCAGGCCATTATCGAAGATATTAAAGAGCGTACCGCGAATGGTCAGCCGGTGCTGGTGGGGACTATCTCCATTGAGAAATCGGAAGTGGTCTCTAACGAACTGACCAAAGCCGGTATCAAGCATAACGTGCTGAACGCCAAGTTCCACGCTAACGAAGCGGCAATCGTCGCACAGGCGGGCTATCCGTCAGCCGTGACCATTGCCACTAACATGGCGGGTCGTGGTACGGATATCGTGCTGGGCGGTAGCTGGCAGGCAGAAGTCGCCGAGCTGGAAAATCCGACAGAAGAACAAATCGCCCAGATTAAAGCTGACTGGCAGGTGCGTCACGACGCGGTGTTGGCCTCCGGTGGTTTGCACATCATTGGTACCGAACGTCATGAATCTCGCCGTATCGATAACCAGCTACGCGGCCGTTCCGGTCGTCAGGGGGATGCGGGTTCTTCTCGTTTCTACCTGTCGATGGAAGATGCGCTGATGCGTATTTTTGCCTCCGACCGCGTGTCTGGCATGATGCGTAAACTGGGCATGAAGCCGGGCGAGGCGATTGAACACCCGTGGGTAACGAAAGCGATTGCTAACGCGCAGCGTAAAGTAGAAAGCCGCAACTTCGATATTCGTAAACAGCTGCTGGAATACGATGATGTTGCCAACGATCAGCGTCGTGCCATCTACAGCCAGCGTAACGAACTGCTGGATGTGTCCGACGTTAGCGAAACCATCAACAGCATTCGCGAAGATGTCTTCAAAGCCACCATTGATGCGTACATTCCGCCTCAGTCGCTGGAAGAAATGTGGGATATCCCGGGTCTGCAGGAACGTTTGAAAAACGATTTCGACCTCGAGATGCCGATTTCAGAGTGGCTGGATAAAGAGCCTGAGCTGCACGAAGAAACGCTGCGTGAACGTATCCTGGCAAACGCCATCGAAGTTTATCAGCGTAAAGAAGAAGTTGTGGGCGCGGAGATGATGCGTCACTTCGAAAAAGGCGTGATGCTGCAAACTCTCGATTCCCTGTGGAAAGAGCACCTTGCGGCGATGGACTATCTGCGCCAGGGGATCCACCTGCGTGGTTATGCGCAGAAAGATCCGAAGCAGGAATATAAACGCGAATCCTTCTCCATGTTTGCCTCTATGCTGGAGTCACTGAAATATGAAGTGATCAGCACCCTGAGCAAAGTTCAGGTGCGTATGCCTGAAGAAGTCGAAGCAATGGAGCAGCAGCGTCGCGAAGATGCGGAGCGTTTAGCGCAGATGCAGCAACTGAGCCACAAAGATGATGAGTCTGCTGTTGCAGAAGAGTTGGCTGCACAGACCGGCGATCGTAAAGTGGGACGTAACGATCCATGCCCTTGCGGTTCCGGTAAAAAATACAAACAGTGCCATGGCCGTCTGAGCTAAGAAAATACCTCACTGAAAAGGCGCAGAATTCTGCGCCTTTTTTATGGACGATAAATATGAAAGTACTGCAAATCGCGGTTGGAATTATTCGTAATAAGCATAACGAGATTTTTATCACTCAGCGTGCCGCCGATGCTCACATGGCAAACAAACTGGAATTTCCCGGCGGTAAAATTGAACCGGGTGAAACACCAGAGCAGGCGTTAAGTCGTGAGTTACAGGAGGAGGTGGGGATTACACCCGTTAATTGCTCACTGTTCGAAAAACTGGAGTACCAGTTCCCCGACAGACATATCACTTTATGGTTCTGGCTGGTTGAAAGCTGGGAAGGTGAACCGTGGGGGAAAGAGGGGCAACCCGCCCAGTGGATTGCGCAAGATGCGCTAAATACGGACGATTTCCCGCCCGCGAATGCGCCGGTCATTGAAAGGTTGATTGCTGGCTAATGGTGTAGCAGGCCGGATAAGCAGAATTACTTCTGCTCTTCGCTCCAGTCATCGCTTTCTGACAGATCGCCGGAGCTTGGGATTCGCTTCTCTTCCGCGGCCCATTCACCCAGGTCGATTAACTGACAACGTTTGCTGCAGAATGGACGAAACGGACTGACTTCTGCCCACACGACAGCTTTACCGCAGGTTGGGCAGTTTACGATAGTTTGTTCAGACATCTTAACTCCTTAACAGCACGCCAGATCGAAATCGAGGCGCTCAGGCACCTGACCGTTCTCGCTATCCAGCGGCATAAAGCGAATGGCAAAGCGGCTCTTATGGCCCGATATTTGCGGATAAAGCTGCGAAGCGAGCGGCAACTGTAAACGCAGCAGGTCTGCATCATCGCCGTTGTCCTGGTAAAAACCATTCAGGCTGGTTTGCTTACGAAACGGCGCAGAGTTGCGGATTAAATCCAACACCAGAGACAATGCCTGGTTGAGAGGATTCAGGCTGGCAAGCCAGGTCTCAACCTGCGTGTCACGCTGAGTCTGTGGCAGATGCAGCCAGATATGTAAAGTCGGCAAATCAAAACTGCAGCATCCGCCGGGAATACTTAAACGCTGACGAACAAGGCCAATCAGACGGTCTTCACGCAGGGTTTGTCCGATGCGCGGGGCTGAAATCAGAATGCTGCCCGCATTTTTTAACTGCTGACGTAAAGAGTCGATTCTGCTTTGATCGACGCCGGGAACTTCAACCCAGGCCTGAAGTTTTCGCTGCTGTCTTTCCAGCTCTTTGAGGAGTTCAGTACGGACTTCGCCACGTTCAAATACATCCAGTAAATCCCCCACATTGCGGAAAAAATGCAGTGCACCTGCGTGATCCACAATGGGCAAATTAACGGAGAGTTGCTGGATCAGAAACTCAATGCGCAGCCATGTACGCATCTTCTCATTGAGAGGGTGTTCAAAAAGGACCTGGGTGTGCATTACGGTTTTTCCTGTGAGACAAACTGCGACGCGAGTTGCAAATAGAGCGCGTGCAGGCGGGCGACATCCGAGACGATAGCATCCGGTGCGCCATTATTATCAATAACATCATCTGCCACGGCAAGGCGCGCTTCACGTGTTGCCTGGGCAGCCAAAATTTGTTCAACGTGTTCGCGCGTAACATCATCACGCTGCATGGTTCGCCTGAGTTGAGTCTCAGGGGTGACATCCACGACGAGTACGCGATCGGCTTTTTTATACAGCGCGTTTTCTACCAACAAGGGAACGACCCATAACAGATAAGGGGAGGTCGCTTGCTGAAACTGACGCTGTGTTTCCTGCTGAATAAGTGGGTGGAGCAAGGAATTTAGCCATTTTTTCTCATCAGGATCGGAAAAAATGCGTTCGCGTAAAATTCGCCGCTGTAACGAGCCATCCGCAGCAATAACGTCGGAACCAAAATGTTCTGCAATTGCCTGTAGAGCAGGCATACCGCGTTCGACCACCTGGCGTGCAATGATATCCGCATCAATCACGTTTATTCCGAGGTCAGCGAATGCATTTGCAACGGTACTTTTACCACTGCCAATGCCGCCGGTTAAGGCTACCGTATACCTCATAGATCCAGATCCTGGAGTTTTGGTTTGATTATCAAACAGTTAAAAATTAAGCATGCGAAGGCGAAGCTGATGCAGGATTAACCTACTAATCGCCAGGTAAATTTATGGGATTGTAGCGTAAAAAAAGAGAATTTCGCAGTCTTGCGCGGCATTGATTAGTGCGTATGATAGCGTCACTGGAGTTGTGAGTTTCGATTTTTCGCCATTAACCCCAGGAATCCGCACATGCGTATCGAAGAAGATCTGAAGTTAGGTTTCAAAGACGTTCTTATCCGCCCTAAGCGTTCTACTCTCAAAAGTCGTTCCGATGTTGAACTGGAACGTCAATTCACCTTTAAACATTCAGGTCAGACCTGGTCCGGCGTGCCGATTATCGCCGCGAACATGGACACCGTTGGGACGTTTGCCATGGCAACGGCGCTTGCCTCCTTCGACATCCTGACCGCTGTGCATAAACACTATTCTGTTGAAGACTGGGCTGCTTTCATTGCGGATTCCTCTGCCGATGTACTGAAACACGTGATGGTTTCAACCGGGACGTCGGACACTGATTTCGAAAAAACCAAACAGATTCTGGCACTGAATCCAGCGCTGAACTTCATCTGCATTGATGTGGCAAATGGCTATTCAGAGCACTTTGTTCAGTTTGTGTCGAAAGCACGCGCGGCCTGGCCGACAAAAACGATCTGTGCTGGCAACGTAGTCACCGGCGAGATGTGTGAAGAGCTGGTGCTTTCCGGTGCTGATATCGTCAAAGTGGGCATTGGCCCAGGTTCTGTATGTACCACCCGCGTAAAAACCGGCGTTGGCTATCCGCAGCTTTCTGCCGTCATTGAATGTGCTGATGCAGCGCACGGCCTGGGCGGCATGATTGTCAGCGACGGTGGCTGCACAATGCCGGGTGATGTGGCAAAAGCGTTTGGAGGTGGTGCGGACTTCGTGATGCTCGGCGGCATGCTGGCTGGTCATGAAGAAAGCGGCGGTAAAATCGTTGAAGAGAACGGTGAGAAATTCATGCTGTTCTACGGTATGAGCTCTGAGTCTGCTATGACGCGCCATGTTGGTGGTGTTGCTCAGTATCGTGCCGCTGAAGGTAAAACCGTTAAGCTGCCGCTGCGTGGCCCGGTTGATAATACCGCTCGTGATATCCTTGGCGGCCTGCGTTCAGCCTGTACTTATGTCGGTGCATCCCGCCTGAAAGAGCTGACCAAACGGACAACCTTTATTCGCGTACAGGAACAAGAAAACCGCGTTTTCAATAGCCTGTAAGAACAGGTTGTACTGTTAAACGCCTGATGGCGCGCAGCTTATCAGGCCTACGCTCATGCTCGGTGTAGGCCTGATCAGGCGTGTATGCAGCCATCCGACATTTGAACTTATCCCACACCACTCATTGCATCTCCCAGATGAAATATCGGTAAATACATTGCCACAACCAGCGTACCGATAATCAACCCCGTAATGACAAGCAAGGCTGGCTCAAGTAATGCCGCTAAATTTTCGGCCTGAGACAGCGTGTATTCGCTGTGATGTCGGGCGAGATTTTGCAGCATCGCATCCAGAGAGCCGGAAGCTTCACCGGTTCTCACCAGTTGCAAGCACAGTGGACTAAATTCACCGCTATTCTTAAGTGCCAGCCATACCGGCTTCCCGGCGCTGATATCGTGATGCACCTGTGCCAAACGTTGGGACCAATAAGGGCAGTTAAGGGTTTCAGTGACACTTTCCAGACCTTGCAGAAAGGGAATGCCCGCGTTTTGTGTTAATGCCAGTACGGTGAAGATCTGTGTAAGTTTTTGCCCTCTGACCATCGGCCCGATGATGGGGAAGTGCAGCAGTATTTTCTGGCGCAGAATAATCCAGTAGGGTTTCTGCTTTACCAACCCGTATGTTGTTCCCAGCCCCAGGCAGAGCAACCCTGCCAGCCATCCCCATCGACTGCTGTAGTGTGCCGCGGCCATAATCCACTGAGTGAGCGCCGGTAGCGGGGTGTTGAACGTGCGATAGATGGCGGCAAATTCAGGTAACACAAAATGCAGCATCGCCAGCACAACCATTATCGCCATGGCAAGAATGATAATGGGATAGCGTAGGGCTTTTTTAACTTTATCCGCCAGTTGCTGTTGGTTTTTTTGCTGACGAGCAAGTTCAAAGCAGCAGTCGTCCAGTTTGCCCGTTAGCTCTCCGGTGCGGATCATTGCCTGGTACAGCGGGGGAAATACGTGTTGCCACCGCGAAAGCGAGGCTGACAGCGCAATGCCTTGTTCCATATCGTAAGCCAGCGTGCGCAGTAATGCCTGCCACTGGTTGCTGGGATGCTGTTCAGCGAGCAGAGTTAACCCAGCGGAAAGCGTCAATCCCGCTTTAAGCAATGTTGCCAACTGGCGTATGGCTTCGGCACTGTTTGCTCTGCTCCAGTGTGAGGTTTTAACGCGAATCCGATTAATGCGAATCGGTGTAATCTGCTGCTGTTCGAGCACAAACAGGAGCGATGGTCGGGTATCAGCCCATAGCATCCCTGCTACAGGCTGACCTTCGTGGGTTATTCCTTGCCAGCGCCAGAGGTGTTTAGTTGGCATGGGGCGTGCCCAGTACGCGGATCAGTTCTTCAAATGTCGTTAACCCTTGTTCCACAGCCTGACAGCCATCTTCGAAAAGCGTACTCATGCCCGCTTGCTGAGCATCTGATTCCACAACGTCTGCGGATGAGCCATCGGCAATACGTTGCCGCAACGCTGGCGTAATGGGCAATACTTCAAACAGAGCGGTTCGACCATAAAACCCGTGATAGCAGTGTTGGCAACCGGGTGCCTGCCAATGCGGTAGTGGCGTTGGCCAAAGTGTTGCCGGGAGTGTTATGGGCGTATCAAGTCGTCGCCGACAATGTGGGCATAATTTTCTGACTAATCGCTGCGCAACAATTAACGTCAGCGCGGAGGCAATCATCCAGCGTGCCACCCCCATTTGCTGCAGGCGTATCAGTGTTTCACTGGTGGAATTGGTATGCAGTGTCGAAAGAACCAAATGACCGGTTTGTGCGGCTTTGAGGGCAATCTCAGCTGTTTCGCCGTCGCGGATTTCGCCCACCATAATGATGTCGGGATCCTGGCGCAGTAGTGCACGTAATACACCCTGAAAATTAAGCCCGGCGCGAGGATGAATTTGTGTCTGATTGAGCCCTTCAATGGGGATCTCGACCGGATCTTCTACGCTACAGAGATTCACATCGGGGGTGTTTCGGGTTTGTAGCGCACTGTACAGGGTAACCGTTTTGCCGCTCCCGGTCGGCCCGGTGACCAGAATCAATCCCTGCGGTTGCTGTAATGCTTGTGAAAACGCAGCCAGCTGTGCCTCATGCATGCCCAGTGCGTTGACCTCCAGCGTTTGATTAACCTGATGAAGCAGGCGTAGCACTACTTTTTCACCCCATCGGCAAGGCAGTGTGGCGATGCGAAACGAAATGGGGTCACCTGAAATCTCCACGGTAAATTGCCCATCTTGCGGGAGTCGGTGCTCGGCAATATCCAGACTGCCTAACACCTTTAATCTTGCAGTGAGAGCAATGCCCATCTCTGTGGTGACTTCCGGTAATGTGTGTAGTACGCCATCCACACGTATCCTGATCCGGTAGTGATTCTCCGCAGGTTCAATATGAATATCAGAAGCCCGTTGTGCCAATGCGGATTGAAAAGCATGGTTCAGCAACTCTGCGGCAGTTGCGCTGCTTTCTGTGATGATGGCCGGGAGCATTTTACGCGGCGCGTGTGTGTGGCCCTCCATTTGCTGACGCGTCCAGCACACAATATCGATACGCCTGGTCGTTGCAAAATGCAGTGCATCCAGCAGTTCGTGGGAAGGGGCATCCACAACGGCGATATGCACCACGTCATTGTCTGCATCCAGCAATATTCCCTGATAACGTTGGCAAAGTGCCGTCAGTTGTGTGGTATTCATCTCTTTTCCTTAGTTGGCATCAAAGCGAAAAACGTCTTCACAGGCCTGTTGCAGCGCGCTGTCATTCTGGATAGCGCAGTTGCGATTCCAGCCCGTTATGCCGTTGGCGTTGTCCCAACCGGGCGTCATGGTGATGCTTAGCCCATTCAGACTTTCCTGCCCAGTGAGGCTGACGATACCTTTTTCAACGCTCATACCTGAGACATAGCGGGTGGTGGTCACAGAGGGGATCCCATTTGTTCCGGCATCACAGGTTTCTGTTCCGCCGTGCTCCAGCGCGCAAAGCTCGACGGCAGTACGGTAGGGGACGAAGGTTTGCAGCATGTCTGTCAGCGCGGCTTTGCGCAGATAGTTTTGATAAGCCGGGATACCGATAGCGCTGAGGATGGCAATGATGCCAATGACCACAATGATATACTGAATTTTACTGTCATAGGTTTTGGTAAAATAGAATGAAAAAAACGGTGTATTGCTACGCTCGTGTCAGTTCGCGAGGGCAGGCTAAAGATGGTTATGGCATGTCGAGACAGCAAACAATGCTGCGAGATTACGTTGCTGCATACGATGATTCTCTACATAATCGAGGATACGAGTTAGGATCGGTTTACTGGTTGTACGCAGAAGGTATCTCGGCGTATAGCGGTAAGAACATAGAAGATGGTTCAGTGCTGAAATCATTCATTGATGATGTATTGGAGCGTAAGATTATCAATGCGGTTTTAGTTATCGAGAATCTTGACCGATTTAGTCGAGCAGAACCAATTAAAGCCGCTAATCTATTCCTCAATTTGATTACTGCCGGATGTGATATCCATGAAGTCGAAACTGAAACAATACATCATTCCAGTAGTGACCTCAGTATCATTACAGGTGGGTTACAACGTGCACATAATGAGAGTAAACGCAAAGCCCGATTGAGTATCAAGAATTGGGATGAACGAATTAAAAACGCGATCGATGGTAAAGCAGTACTGACTAATCGAGTCCCATCGTGGTTGGAAGTAAAAGACAATGGATATGTAATCAAAGAAGGGGAGAAGGAAAAGTACAATCTTATATTCCAGATGTATGCTGATGGTTTCGGTCCTGCCGCAATACGCGATGTATTAAAAGAAAGGAATATGTTAATCAATGATAGTGAACCAACTATTGCTCACTTAAACAAGATAATAAAAGATGAGCGATTGATTGGAAAATTTAATTCAACTGGTAGGAAAAAACTGAGTGGTCTTGTTATATATCCAGTAGTTGTAGATTTATCACTATTCCATATCGTAGACCAACTACGGAAACAACGTAATCCTGTTGGGAAAATACATCGCAAGGCAAATAACTTATTTGCTGGATTATGTATATGCATGGAATGTGGTAGATATGTGCAGGTTAACAGTGTTGAACCTAGTGGTGAGTCATACTTTCGTTGTGGCGGCAGTCTTGTTAAGATTGATAGATGTCAGGAACGTGGATTCAAATACAAGCTTTTCGAAAATGCATTATTGCAACATATCAGGAATTTTGATTTCTCGTTATTGAATGCGAATGAGTCTGAAGTTCAGATTAGAGTAAATCATCTCTCAATTGAATTGTTAACGCATATAAAATATAGAGATGAGATATTGCAAGATATCGAGAAAGAGGATATACCCGATCCTAATGACAGAAGGATATTGAAAAATATACAGAAGAAAATTGGCGAAATTGAATCTGAAATATCGAATCTAAAACGTTTGAATGTGAATGTCAGTACATTCGACGAGTTGAAAAAATATTCAGAGGAATTGAGTGATCCGTTGAATGTGGATTTAAGACTCGACTTTAACATCAAGGTTAAACGTGTAATCAAAAGTATAATTATAAAAAGATATAGCGATACAATATTTTTGGTTATTAATTATATTGCCATTAATGAAAAACAAGCTATCGTAATTAATAGCAAAAATGGTGAGGTACTGTACATGGGTGTTCAGAATGATGACTTAAAAACAGTTGAACATCTAATTAGGAATTAATTCCCTACCTGAGCATGTTCATTATTGTTTGGGATTTAAGCTTGATAATGTATACTCTAAATACTAATAACAAAAATGACGAAAGGCCGACTCACTGGAACGAATCGGCCTTTCTAAATTAATCAATATGGAGCGTGTGCAAATGATTAATCCTACACCTATTTATAACAAGTTTAAGTACGTATCTGCTGAGTGTGGTTCGGGTAAGACCCGTGCAGTATGTAAAATAATTAACGAAAGCGGAAGTACTGAAAAATACATTTTAGTACAGAATACTCAAGAACTTATTAAACAGACAGCAAGGCAAATCAATAATTGCGAGTATATTATTACGGATACAGTACCAAAAGATGAAAGTGTTATTAGTTCAGTTATTGACTTTCTTTCATCTGGAAGTAATAAAACATTACTCATAACAGATAAAACGTTTTTCAAAATCCCTCGTGAATTGTTATCTAACTGGAATGTTTATATTGACGACGTGACTAATTTTCACTCTTTCCAGAATGTAAATGAAGGGAGTTCTGAGATAAAAAATGTTATCCGAAATGTTTTAATCCATAAAGTACAGTCATTAGATGACCGAAATATGTATATTGCGGCTGAAAGAAATCCAGAAGTTCAGGGGGATGTAGTAAAGAACATTTTAAATCAACTGTCAGTATTGAATGATAATGATCTTTTTATAATGAATAATGAGTACTTTACCGATACGGAAAAGGAACAACTTAATATTACCGCATGGAAAGATCTCAATAAGTACAAAGACGTATCAATCACCTTTCTCGGAGCTAATTTCGAAAATTCATTGATCTATAAAGGCAATAAAGAACTCTTTGAAAGTACTGAACTTGAAGGATTACTGACACGAAAAACAGCTCTCAAAAACAGATTAAAGGTTTATTACTTCTCTAAAAAATTCAAACTATCAAGGACATGGAAAAATAACAACCCTGATAAAGTACAAAAAATATACGACTTCCTCGATGCCAGACTTAACGGGCAAGACTTCTACTGGACGAAGAACAAAAGTGACTCTCAGAGCCTCAAGAATGGCACAGAGATAAGCCCGGATGCCAGAGGGTTCAACAAGTACCAGCATCTGATGACGTGCGTCTGGTTGGCTTGTATGCGTCCCTCTGAAACAGAGGCTAAACAGTGTGAATTGTTCTTCAGGATTGACGGTGAGGCGATTCACCTCGCGAGGGAGTACGAAAGTTTACACCAGTTCGTACTACGAGGGATTTCGAGGAATTTTGACAGTACTGAAACGCAGACCGTTTATGTTTTTGATGAATGGCAGGCCAGCTATCTTACGGACAATATTGAGTACATAGATCTCGGTATTGATGATGATGAACAAGGGCAGAGAGGCAGGCCGCAAGGCTCAATGAACAAAGAAAAGCGTTTCACTCTTGCTGATACCAAAGCAAAGCGTTTCCGCCGCTGGAAAGGCAGCAATCCGGGGCTTGAGTTAGAAGCGTTCAGGGCGTTTCTTGCCAGTGCTACTAACGCCGATCTCAGTACTGAAGAGAAAAAGGCGATGTGGGACAAATATGAAAATGAAGTACAAAAAACACGCAAAAAATGAAGTCCAGAACACCATCATAAAAACGGATAAATGTCCGAAAAGTAATACCTTATAATATTTTAGGTAATAAATTTCGGACATATGAACGAGCGAAAGCGAATTAACTACCTGAAAGCAGGAGCGGCGAAGCAAGCGAACTGTTTCGGGTAGTTAGTGAGAGTACTCACGCAGTGAGTACTTGATGGCTATCCCATTGTTTATATATAAAAAATTAAGCAGCACCCGCTTTGCGTGTACTGTTCGCAGGATCGGTTCTACTGCTGCGTTCCCTTCGGTCACTGGCAGAGCGAACCCAATCGCGTTTTTGTTCTGTCAGTAAGTACATAACTAACTGTTATTTGATTACTTATTCTACAAATAATTCCTTTGTGTACTTGGTGGGGCATCTGCTGTTTCAGTTACTGGAAAAGCCCTGTCAGTACTGACCAGAGCGAAGCGACCCCGATCCGATTAATTCCCCTTCATAATGGTGTTTCGGACAAAACGCACAGGAAGCCCCGGAACACTCCCAATCCATAAGCAATCAAACAGCCTTAGCGGCTTTCTGAGGGCGTTTAAATGTCAAGCCCAAGGACTTCAGATGCTTTCGAAGTACTGACCAACGTCTGATCGTTTTTACCTATTGATTTGCTGGCGATTAATAGATTTTGATAGTTTTTATCGATCGAAAATTGATATATCGATCGTTTTTATCGATCGATTTGTTGTGAAGTGATATTCTGATTACCTTTGATACACAACCTTTGAGGGATTTTATGGCCGGGCTTGTTGTTTTCATCATTTGTGTGATCCTAGCAGTACTTACTTTCAGGAAAGTTTCAAACTATTCCAGAAATAAAGGTCGGGGAAAGTTCCGTACTTCGATTGCAGCGTTAGTCATGAGCTTTATTGTTTTTGTTGTCTCAGTAGGAATTGGTTCCGGTGTTGTTTCACAAGATAAAAGTACTGATATTAATGCTAAGGCTTCAACGACTGGCAGCACGGAAACGAAAAAAGCCGATATTTATAAATGCGATAAATTTGATGCGATAACCCAAACTCGACAAGGAACAAAACATAATTCTGGTTACTATTCAGATAAAAGTATTTTAGTTGAATATACAATCTCAGATGATAAGCTGATCAGTAGAATGCCAATTCCAGGTGATAAAGACAGTACTGACACTGCTAAATTCAATGAAACCGCAGATGATGGATCACGAAAGTATGGGAATTCATCAAGTAACTATTTTGTATCGATGCTTAATGATAATACAATAAAAGTAATTCTCGTTGATTTTAACCATAATGGAACAATTACACAGATTTGCTCAAAATAGTAATCTTGTATCAGGGGAAGAAATGATGATAAGAATATTATCAGTACTTTTAACGATAATCCCATTAACTGCAATTGCGACTACTATTCCCGATGGGAAGCCAGAAAAGCCCTTTGTTGTTGGTAATGAAGTTGTTTGTCTTAAAGAAATCCAGAAGCAAATCACCCCTTATCTTAAGTCATTTGAGGAAGAAAGCGGGGTTAAGTACCAGTACAATGTTAAATCCGGTTTGTCGTACAAGGATGTTGTAGGGCTACGGTTACAGATCAACCGTGTTGATTCTGGATTGGACGTGCGTGTAGCTGATCTTGATTACTACTGGCTACAGGAACGTGGAAGCATGTGTCAGCCAGCGTACATGGTACTTGAGCGTTCTTAGTGAATACGGTGTTAAACAAGGCCGTGAAAGCGGCCTTTCAGCACAAGAAATGCTCGCAGTATTACAGAAAAGGACTCATACTTCTCCAATAACATAAGATATTTTATATCAGCGACATGCACGAAGGATTAGATATGAACCGGAAGCAATTCATCCAGTCACTCGGGGCTACTTGTAATAACTGGACTTGGAGTTGGTCGTTTGTTAATCATGAAAAGAAAATGGTCATTTTTGGGTCATGGGATGTTGAAAGTGATCAAGAGAGGTCTGTTATTCTCCGGGAGCGTTGGGAGTACAACTCAAATAACAAAAGACAACCGGGCTATACACAGGCATTGGAGCACATCCGCTTAGTTCATGAAGGCTATGAATTGTTCACCTTCAACATGGTTTTCTCTGAACATCCAGATAACCCTGAAGTCGCAGTAATCAAAGATTTTGAGCGAAAATTGAACAAACGTTATCTACGAAAAGAAGGGGAAATATGGTACGCAGATTTTATGCCCAATCCATTCCCTGATGAAATCCCTTCAGGAGAGTGTTTTGTTGAAGGTGCGAAAACGCAGGTAACAGTCAACTACTACGAGCGTGATCCCAAAGCTCGCCATGCTTGCATACAGCATCACGGCACAACATGTAAATGTTGTGGGTTTGACTTTGAGAAGGTCTATGGTGAACATGGTCGTGGGTTCATTCATGTGCACCACATAAAGCCCTTGCATACGATTGGTGAAAATTACGTTGTCGATCCAGTGACTGACATGATTCCCCTTTGCCCAAACTGCCACGCGATGGTTCATCGTGGGAGTGAAACACTGAAAGTTGAAGAACTGAAAAAGAAAATGAGATTCTGGAGTTAGTAATGGACTTATCGCAATTGAGTTGCGTTGAGTTGATGCAACTAAATCAACTGACACTGGACGAGCTGGAACGAAGAGATGTGATCAGAACTCGTAACAATCCCGTCAGTGAGTACACCGAATGGCTGGTTGCTGAGAAAATGCAGATGGAGTTAGCTCCTCCGAGCACTAAAGGGTACGATGCAACAACTTCAGGAGGTCGAAAAATACAGATTAAATCCAGGAAAAATAACCTCAGGAATAAATCATTAGTACTTGGAATTATCAGGAATTATGAACTTAATCAGTTCGATGAACTCATTGCCGTAATATACAATCATGATTTTTCAATTCGTTACGCTATTTCCATACCTCATGAATTAGTGAAGGAATATGGGTTTTATAATAAACATCAAAATGGCTATACTTTAAGGATAAGCAATTTATTACTAAAAGACCCACGCGTAACAGACCTCATTGAATTTTTTGAACTAGACACAGAAAGTTCAAGTAAAGAGAACACGGTAAAACCAGATTCAAACATTATCCGTAATGTACAAACAATAGGAATGCAGACTTTTATTGAATACTATCAATGTGTTAAAAGTGGAATGGACGCAACTAATCTTGTTAAGAAAATGATGGCTGAACATCCAGAATGGAAGGAAAGTACTGCAAGAACAAAGGCATCTTCAATGCGACGAGTATTCGAAAATGACAGTAACTTGGAAGCACTTAAAATCATCTATGAGTCAAATCACTCAGCAATTACTGATGAGATTAAGAGCAAACTGAGTACACTTTGAAGTAAATGAACAAAGTTTGGCTTATATTTTGACATAACAAGTGAATAGAACTGGATTTCCATGATGGATTCGTGCCGCACATCAATCGCTTTTTCGTCCTCGCTAAAAGTACTGGCCTTTAGGTCGCAAAATAATCAATAGCCAGGCATCCCGATTTTTGGCAAAAAAGTTAAAGGGATCGTTTACTGAGATAAAAGTACAGTCAGTTTTTTTCCGCCTGATTTAAAATCTCGTTCGCCTCATCAGGTTCAACCCCGCCGACCAAATGCCGTGTACTCAGCTCTCAGTACTGAACTTTCCACTAACCCTGAGTTGATTAAAAAACGATCTATTGCCTTGTTGATTAGTCGTCTTAGGTAAGTAGTAGATGGGAGCGAACTATAATAAACTTATAATTAATTTTTTTTAATAAAAACATATAGTTAAAGTTTGTTTTGATTGTTTTTTGATCTGATTCATTATCGAAACATTATTGACTTTTGAGATGTGCATGTTAGTTTGCTATTGCTTTCTTTATCCATGGAGGTAGATATGTTTGGTTTTGGTATTCATGCTGCATTGACGAAAGAAATGTTCAAAACGGCTCCCCGTCGGGATCAGGACTTGATGATGCAAGCACTGTACGATCAAGGTTATTCTGCAAAAGATATTTCTAATTTCTTGGGAATTGGCCTTCAAAGTGTTTACAACCGAATCAATGCCCATCGTGGAAGAAGTGGCGTACCGGCGTAAACATCTCATCTATCTAAAAGGGCACATTTATAAATGTGCCCTTTTTCTTTTTTCCAGCTAAAAAAGCAATTTTATACTCGATTGTTGTAACCAATGTGTCTCTTTTGGGTACTCCCTAACGATACCCGTTTTTCTTGTCTCGTTTAGTATCATTTAGACATTGAAAGAATTTAAATGATACCGTATCATTTAGTTAATTTAAATGATACTTATCAGCGGTGAGGGCAGGGAAATGATTTTTGGTTACGCGAGAGTCTCAACAAAGGATCAGAATCTTGAGCGTCAGTTGGCAGTACTGGAACCTATTTGTGACAAAATTGTTACAGAGAAAGAATCAGGCAAGTCCACCAGCGAGCGACCTGAATTGTTGAACCTCCTTTTACACCTCCGCGAAGGTGATACCCTCATTACTCATTCCATTGATCGCCTCGCACGTAATACCCGCGATTTGCTGGAAATTATTGATAGCCTCGTTGCTCGCGGGATCACTGTTCAGTTCCTTGCTAACTCAATGAGTTTCGATAACTCCCCACAATCTCGTTTAATCTTAACCATGATGGGAGCCGTTGCAGAATTTGAGCGGGGAATGATCGCATCACGTCGCAACGAAGGAATTGCCCTTGCTAAAGAGGCTAAGAAGTATAAAGGAAAGCAAAAGAACAAAGAATTACACAGTAAAATCATTGAGATGCTTCAAGCTGGGAAGAACACACCGGATGAGATTGCAAAGTTGTGCGATTGTGGCAGGGCTACAGTGTTTCGCGTGAAAAAAGAAATGAATGCCTCCTGAGATGGGATTCAGAAAGGGGAATTGTTATTAAGAAAATCATTACTGCTCTGAATTAAAGATAATCTAGTTGAATGAGTTATTATCATTTGTTTATATGGTGAGCAGGCACGAAATTTAATTCGAGCCTGCTCTTCTTTTTATCTCAATCTATCAAATATTGATACTAGATCGTTAATGAAATCTTTTGGCATTTTCATTGAGTTGGTTAAGTATCTAGCCATTATCATTATAAATTGACGAATTCTTGAATTATCTGAAATTAGAGTGGATAGTTGCTCATCCTTTTTAATGTCATGCATGGATAGTTCTAAAAAACTAAATTCACGTAACACATGGCAACATTTAATTATATCATTAGGAGAGTCAAGTAGACTCCTTGTGAGTTCAATAAAGTCATCCCAATTCCTTAACTCTGGCTCTATATTTTGAATCGAACTGTCATTAGATGAGATTAGTTCTCTCATCTTATGTCTTAATATAAAGCTATCCTTCCCTCCCCAGATATAATATTTGAGAAGTCTTGTGAATTCATTCTGATTATAATCAAAATCAATTAACCCTCTTAGTTGCTGCACTAAGCATGCCATAATATATGAGAATGTCATTAGACTATGCAAGTAAATTGCTCTGTGTTTATTTTTTTGAGGGTCTAGTTCATTCTTCACTTTTTGTAAAGCAGCAATAAATCTTCTCAAATTCTTCGCTGGATCATTTTCTGTAGGAACCGAACTTGCTAAAAATTCGCCATATTTTTGGATGGTTTTATCTGTTTTATATACTTCCTGTATACTTATCCAATTATTAATGTCCGTAGAGTAGCTTAAATCAATATTGAAATTCATTGAAAATGATTGAGCATATCCTTTCATTTGATCTTCATCAAAAAGGTGGACATTAATTGTTTTTGCGGAAAGTCTATGGGCCTCACTTGCTTTCTTTCTTAATATGATGAATGCTTCATCATAGCCTAAAAAATTCATAACACCGGAAGCCCAAAACGCTCTATTAATAGGGCTGGTATTTTTAAGGGTTTTACAATCGAAAATTATCTTTCTGGTTTTTCCAGTTATATCAAAAGCAACCCCTAAAACATCTACATCTGTTATAATTGTAGATGTATCAGAAAGTTCCCTATAGTTTTCAACGTTAACTTCTAAAAATGGCAAGTAACCATTTATCAAGCAAAACCTTATAGCGTCTTGCTTCAAACCTAGGTCTTTATCTAAGTTAGCCATTACCATTACTCCATTTCGAAAATCAGTTGTTCAAATTGTTCTTTTGCTTCCTCGCTTTGTTTTATCTTCTCTCTAGTTCTAAGTTCTGCGGAGCTAATGATCGATTGAATGTATTTTTCATCTTGTGTTAATGCTATTTTTGCATTTTGATCAACTTCTAAATTTGCAAGTTCTCCTGTTTTTAAGAGACTTATTGCTAAATCTAATGCTTCAATGTTTTCTTCTGTTTTTATTAAATGAAATTCCCACTTGTTATGATCCTTAGCTTTTAGCATTCCAACCTTCAAAAACACCAGATTCCTATACTGGGATGCAGCTTCTGAATTTTGATTAAGATAACCTTTTTCTTTTAATGATTCCAATATTCTAACTGGAAGCCTTATTCTATATTTGTCGTGCAGTAATTGTCCTTTCCTAACGCAAGAAACTAACGCCATTGCTCGTTCATAAATCTCTCTGTTAGCTGCATTCAATTTTATATTTCCGGGCCTCGGTGTGAATATGAATGTTTCTTGTTTTTGGTTTCCGAAATCAATTGAAGGGGGTTTGAGTACACCCTCTTGGCAAAAACCAATTAAAAGTTCTTTTTGTACTTTTGTTAGCTTTTTTCCACCGATTTCTAATTGTGATTCGATCAGTGAGAGAGGCCATCCCTGATTATCTTTTATAATTTTTAAAACAGCATCAATATCATTCGAACCAATTTTGGCTGAAATATCGACAAGTGACTCTAAATTATCGGCAAAATAAAATGGGCTAGCTATGATGTTTTTTCCTCTAGCTCTATAATTTCTAAAATAGTTACCTTTTTCACCAATCTCTAAACAACGAGAAAAAAGAGTATTGTCGATGCCTGTAGAATGAATTAGTTTGTCTCTGTTTTCGGGTTTGTTTTGAAGATTAGATAATATTATCAATGTGCCTTGCTCATGTTCGTTGAGATCGCTAAATGTGAAATAATCACCAACACCTTGATAGAGATCTTTGAATCGAGGAACGTTTGGAATTACTGACAATATTTTTTTGTCTTTCGTTATTAAATCTACATATTCTATCTCAGCCAGTACTTCCAATACGCTTTTTAAAGCATATGAAGGTATGTTGAAAAAGAAGTCACTGACTTTCCTTAAAACTTCATAATCAATTTCTCCCAATCCGCGTATATGCATTGCTAGTATTGATGCCATTCCGATAGTTTTGATGTTATCAAAATCTGGAACGTCAATGTTTCCTAGTCCGGATTGTATATCATGGGAAAGTTCAACAAGAGATTTCGAGTCCATGGTTAGCACCTGATTAAGTTATAAAGCTGTTAGTACATGATACCTATGTGTTCCTGATTTGAAACTGCCATCTTAATAACAACTAAAGGAGAGGTAGAACTATATAGAAATCAACAGTATTTTTACTATGTTCTAAAGATGATTACCACCATTTTGGCGAAAGCAAAGGATACGTTATTAGTGCGTAGGTGAAAAGATGCCATTAGATCTCTACTGACGAGAAATATAGTAGAAGGGGGTCTAAAAATGGGAAGTGATGGTTAAGATGGTTCAAATCCTTTTGATATCATTATGTATTAAAATCAATATGTTATGGATTGTGGCATTGTGGGAGAGAGATGAATTAACAGATGCGGTATTTGTACAGTAATTTACTGTTAATGACCACCATCAGTTCGATAAGCGTGAAGCCTCGTTGTTTGTCCATTGTTGATTTGCTCCTTGAGTTAGCTGGCGCTACTTTGGCAAATCGAAGGGATTTTAGGCGAGGGGCAAAAAATAGAACGAGAAGGACGGTTCAGATGAATATTACGAAATTACAGAATCAGACAACGTATTTGCGAAGACGCTCGAATAAACCGCCGAGCGACGGCGTATACGGCTGGGGGCTGTAGGCCCGATACGCGAAGCGCCATCGGGCAGAACAGTCAGCGATTAGCGAAAACGCATCGAGAGATCGAGTGCGCGGACATGTTTGGTCAATGCGCCCACAGAGATGAAATCCACGCCGGTTTCCGCGAATTCGCGTAGCGTTTCATAGGTGACGTTACCCGATACTTCCAGACGCGCCTGGCCGTTGGTACGTTTGACTGCTTCGCGCATTTGGTCGGTTTCGAAATTGTCGAGCATGATGATGTCCGCCCCGGCTTTCAGCGCATCGTCCAGTTCATCCAGGTTTTCCACTTCTACCTCAACCGGCACGTCCGGGTGCAGCCAGAAGGCTTTTTCCACGGCCTGTTTCACTGAACCGGAAGCAATAATATGGTTCTCTTTAATCAGGAAGGCGTCAGAAAGACCTAAACGATGATTCGCACCGCCGCCGCAGAGTACCGCGTACTTCAGCGCCGTACGTAGCCCAGGCAGCGTTTTACGTGTATCCAGCAGTTGGGTTTTTGTCCCGGTCAGCAGGTCGACGTATTTACGCACTTCACTGGCAACGCCAGACAGCGTTTGCACAAAGTTGAGTGCGGTACGTTCGCCGGTCAGCAAGACGCGGGAAGGGCCGTCCAGTTCAAACAGCGGTTGATTAGCCTTAATGCTGTCGCCATCTTCAACATGCCAGTTGATGCTGACATCATCGCCAGCAAGCTGAATAAAGACCTCTTCCACCCAGCGTTTCCCACAAAAAACACCCTCTTCGCGTGTAATGACGGTGGCATGGGAACGCATATCCTCAGGTAAAAGCTGTGCGGTGATATCGTTATTGGCATCAACTTCTCCGCCTAAATCTTCGCGCAGCGCCTGGGCAACCGCGGCAGGGATATCGAGATTTATGCGTTCCAACAGCGCGTCACGTCGGTAGTCAGGGTTATAGCGGCGAGGCGGCATGATAAAACTCCAAATTGCTAACGAATCATAAGGTAGAAACATGCTACCCTGAACCTGATATGAGCACCACCAATAAGGAGATTCTGCATGTTGTTAGACGAGGGCTGGTTGGCAGAGGCGCGACGCGTTCCCTCTCCTCATTACGATTGCCGCCCGGATGACGAAAGTCCTTCTTTGCTGGTGGTGCATAATATTAGCCTGCCACCCGGTGAATTTGGCGGCCCATGGATAGACGCGTTATTCACTGGAACAATTGATCCCAACGCCCATCCTTTTTTTGCACAAATTGCCCATTTACGCGTTTCTGCCCATTGTCTGATCCGCCGTGACGGTGAGGTCGTGCAATATGTTCCCTTTGACAAACGTGCCTGGCATGCAGGCGTCTCCTGCTATCAGGGGCGTGAACGCTGTAATGATTTTTCAATTGGTATTGAGCTTGAAGGTACGGATACGCTGGCTTATACCGATGCGCAGTACCAGCAATTGGCTGCCGTGACGCAGACGCTGATTCAGCGTTATCCGGCGATTGCCAGCAACATGACTGGGCATTGCAATATTGCGCCCGAACGGAAGACCGATCCTGGGCCATCTTTTGACTGGGCAAGGTTTCGCGCCCTGGTCACCCCCTCGTCACACAAGGAGATGACATGACGCTGTTTACAACATTACTGGTGCTGATTGTTGAGCGCTTGTTTAAGCTGGGTGAGCACTGGCAGCTTGATCACCGGATTGAGGCCTTTTTCCGGCGGGTTAAGCATTTCTCTATGGCGCGAACGTTAGCAATGACCATTATTGCGATGGCGGTGACATTCCTGTTGCTGCGTGCGCTGCATGGGCTGTTATTTAATGTTCCGCTGTTGGTGGTGTGGATCTTAATTGGTTTGCTGTGCATCGGTGCTGGCAAGGTGCGCCTTCATTATCATGCCTACCTGAATGCGGCTTCACGGAATGATGCGCACGCCCGTGAGGCGATGGCCAGCGAACTGACGCTGATTCATGGCGTGCCGCCGGATTGTGATGAACGAGAGTTTCTGCGTGAGCTACAAAATGCGCTGTTATGGAACAACTTCCGTTTTTATCTGGCGCCGTTATTCTGGTTGATCGTCGGTGGTCCATGGGGACCGGTGACGCTGGTCGGCTATGCCTTTTTGCGTGCGTGGCAGTCCTGGCTGGCGCGCTACCAGACACCGCATCAGCGTCTGCAGTCAGGTATTGATGCGATCCTGCATATCTTGGACTGGGTTCCGGTACGTCTGGCGGGGGTGGTCTATGCGCTGTTAGGACACGGTGAGAAGGCGTTGCCCGCCTGGTTTGCATCGCTGGCGGATATACATACTTCGCAGTATCAGGTGTTGACCCGTCTGGCGCAGTTCTCGCTAGCGCGTGAGCCGCATACTGATAAGGTCGAAACGCCGAAAGCAGCCGTTGCAATGGCGAAGAAAACGTCGTTTGTCGTGGTTGTGGTGATTGCGCTGCTGACAATTTATGGGACATTAGTGTAGCGTTGTGCCGGATGGCGCTAACGCTTATCCGGCCTACAATGGAAAAAAGTGTAGGCCCGGTAAGCGCAGCGCCACCGGGCAAACATTTTAAAGCGTATCGACAGGCGGCACGCCAAAATCCGGCATGCCGTTCTCATCCCAGCGTACAAGCTTCAGTCGGGTGTGGCGATTCGGGTCATACAGCGGATCCCCCTCTATTTCGGTGTAATTCCTTGCGTGATACACCAGTACATCATCCCCTTCCGGCGTTTGCGTAAAGCTGTTGTGCCCGGGTCCATACTGACGGTTTTCATAGCTGGTGGTGAAGACCGGACGCGGTGACTTATGCCAGTTTTCTGGGTTGAGCGGATCGGCATGGAGATCGATCCACAGTAAACCCATGCAGTAGTTTTCATCGGTTGCGCTGGCGGAGTAACTGACAAACAATTTGTCTCCGTGCACCACGACGGCTGGACCTTCGTTGACCCAAAAGCCCCGACATTCCCAGTCATATTCCGGATGGCTGAGCATCACCGGCTGGCCTTTAATCGTCCAAGGGTTTTCCATCTCTGCGAGATAAATATTGGAGTTTCCGGCAATATCAGGCGATTTCTGTGCCCACAAATACCACTGTTTCCCCTGATGGTTAAACGTGGTGGCATCAAGCGCGAAGGTATCAAACTGGGTTTCAATTTGCCCCTTCTCAACCCACTTACCGCTTAGCGGATCGGCATCTGCGCACTCCAACGCAAACATGCGGTGCTGGAACATACCCAACGTATCAAGCGCCTGCGTGTGCGTGGCCGCAAAATAGATGTACCACTTACCGGCAATAGCGTGGATCTCCGGTGCCCAGATAAGCTGACTCATTGGGCCGCTGTCCGGTTTGCGCCAGACAACAACGGGTTCCGCGGTGCGTAATCCCTCCAGAGAGTCAGCCCGACGCAGCTCCAGTCGGTCATATTCAGGTACTGAAGCAATGAAATAATAGTGGTTACCGTCTCGCAGGATAAACGGATCGGCACGCTGTTCGATAAAGGGATTCGGCCACTGATTCATCAGGCTTTCCTTACATGTTCAGTCGATTTAACGTCATGGTACTCATTCAATTCACGGTAGTTGGCGCGGCGTTTTTCCAGGTCTGACTGGATTTGCTGCATAAATTCGCGGTCAACTTTCAGCAGACGAACCACGCCTGCGGTAATCAGATAACCGACGCCCGGAATAATCGTGAACAACAGCATAATGCCGTTAATCGCGGAGTCACTTTGCGCTTTCGCCCCTGCGTCGTAGCCGTACCAGGAGAGCAGGAAGCCCACCATCGCGCCGGCAATCGCCAGCCCCAGCTTCAGGAAGAACAGGTTGCCGGAGAAGCTGATCCCGGTAATACGTTTACCGGTTTTCCACTCACCGTAGTCATCCACATCCGCCATCAGCGACCAGTGCAGTGGGGAAGGGATCTGATGCAGGATGTTGAGCAGGAAGTAGAGCACCATAATCATCATGGTGGCTTTCGGATCGAAGAAGTAAAACGCGCCGGAGAACACCGCCAGTACGATGTTGGTCCAGAAGAAGACTTTCAGTTTGCACCAGCGGTCAGTTAATACCTTCGCGAGCATACTGCCGATCATCATGCCGACCACGCCAAGGCTGATAAACAACGTTGCGAACTGTGTGCTTTGCTGCATAACCCAGGTGACGTAGTACATGGTGGCAGCCATACGAATAAAGCCCGGACAGACGTTGCACAAGGTTAATAGCAGGATTTTCACCCACTGATCGTTCTTCCACACGTCTTTTAGATCGGCTTTCAAATCGTCGTTCGTGGGTACCGCAGGGCGTACACGTTCGCGCACGGTTGCGAAACAAAACAGGAACATGCACATACCAATGAAAGCCAGCACGGCCATCGCCATCTGATAGCCTTTGGCTTTATCTTCCCCGCCAAACCAGTCAGCCATTGGCAGTAGCGTGAGTGAGAGTAGCAGAGTTGCAATCCCGACCAGCACGAAACGATACGACTGGCAGGCGACGCGTTCTTTCGGATCGTTGGTGATGACGCTACCGAGTGAACAGTAGGGAATGTTGATTGCTGTGTAGGTAATAGAGAGCAGGAAGTAGGTGACAAACGCATAGATAACTTTGCTGTTATACGTCCACTCCGGGGTGGTAAACATCAGTACGCTGAATAATGCGTAGGGGAAAGCCATCCACAGAAGCCATGGACGAAACCGACCATATTTACTGCGAGTACGATCGGCCATTGCCCCCATAATAGGGTCAGTAACAGCATCAATAACGCGTACCGAGAGCAGCAATACGCCGACAAGTGCTGGAGAAAGACCGAAAATATCCGTGTAAAAATAGTTAACAAACAACATGATGGCGCCAAAGATGATGTTGCATCCGGCGTCGCCCATTCCATAGCCGATCTTTTCTTTCACCGTGAGCTTACTGGTTTCCATCAACTGCACTCCATTAATGAGATATGGAGAGAATTATTGTCTGGCACCGGTGTTTTTGCGTTGCAGGATAACGCCGCTGATATGGACTAAACAGTCGTGAGTGGGAAAGTGTGAGGCAGGTAACAACCCCCACCCGATGCAGGTGGGGGAGGGAGAATTAATGCGCTTTCACGGCGCCGGCCGTTTTCTGTTTGCACAGATAGCCGATGCCAAGAATGGCTATCCATACCGGGATCAGGTACACCGAGATCGCCATGCCCGGCGTCATCAGCATAATCACCAGTACCGCAGCCATGAAAATCAGGCACACCCAGTTACCCAGCGGGTAGAGCAGTGCCGGGAAGCGAGTGGCGACGCCCTGCTGCTGTTTTGCTTTGCGGAACTTAATATGCGCAAGGCTAATCATTGCCCAGTTGATGACCAATGCGGAAACCACCAGTGCCATCAGCAAGCCAAACGCAGATTCCGGTGCCAGATAGTTAATCAGTACACACAGTGCGGTAACCAGTGCGGAGACCAGAATGGTGTTAACCGGTACGCCGCGTTTATCGACGTTCATCAGCGCTTTTGGCGCGTTACCCTGCTGAGCCAGGCCGAACAGCATACGGCTGTTGCAGTATACGCAGCTGTTATAGACAGAAAGGGCTGCGGTCAGCACTACGATGTTCAGGGCGTTGGCAACAAAGGTGTCACCCAGCTCGTGGAAGATAAGGACAAACGGGCTGGTATCTGCTGTTACGCGCGTCCACGGCATCAGGGAAAGCAGAACTGCCAGTGAACCCACATAGAAAATCAGGATACGGTAGATGACCTGATTAGTCGCTTTGGGAATGCTTTGTTCCGGGTTATCGGCTTCTGCTGCGGTGATCCCGACCAGTTCCAGACCGCCGAAAGAGAACATGATGATAGCCATCATCATTACCAGCCCGCTGAAGCCGTGTGGCAGGAATCCACCCTGGCTCCACAGGTTGCTGACGCTGGCCTGCGGGCCGCCGTTACCGCTAAACAGTAACCAGCCACCGAACAGGATCATCGCTACAACGGCAATGACTTTAATAATGGCAAACCAGAACTCCATCTCACCAAACACTTTCACGTTGGTCAGGTTGATGGCGTTGATCAGCACAAAGAAGGCAGCCGCAGATACCCATGTTGGGATCTCCGGATACCAGAACTGGATGTATTTACCCACGGCAGTTAGCTCAGCCATGGCAACCAACACGTACAGTACCCAATAGTTCCAGCCGGAAGAGAACCCCGCGAAACCGCCCCAGTATTTATAGGCAAAGTGGCTAAAGGAGCCTGCAACAGGCTCTTCAACCACCATTTCACCTAACTGACGCATAATCAGAAAAGCGATAAATCCGGCGATAGCGTAACCCAGAATAATCCCCGGCCCTGCAGACTGAATAACGGATGCGCTTCCGAGGAATAACCCGGTACCAATCGCGCCACCCAGCGCGATAAGCTGTATATGGCGGTTTTTAAGGCCGCGCTTTAGCTGATCGCCATGCTGTTGACTTTCCATCATGAAACCTCGTGTGTGGTTTTACTCTTCATCTTTCGAGTACTTATATTTTGAACCACGCAGTGACGCGTGTGTAAGTTTGCAATTCCGTTTGTTGTATTAATTTATTTACAGCAATGAATTATGAAATGTTGCCTAAAGACTTTTGTCTTAATCAGAATAATGTTATGTGGGCGCGAATGCACCTGCTTTATGCGGCGCGAGTGACGAGTTGAATAAAAAGAAACCATTTGTAAGCGCGAGTTTATCTACCACAAAATTTCCAATTTGAATTTTTATTCGTAAATAGTGATTGATAAATCGATAAATAGGCAGGTGAATCGGTTCAAATGATATATTTTTTCGTTTCAATTCGGTTAAAACTACCTCGGGATGGGTAAATTTAACATTTGTGCATAGTTACATGTTTGAAACGTTATTTCTGTAATGTTGTTAAAATATGCCTCCTTTACTGATTTCAATCAAAACCTGTATGGACAGAAGGTGAATACTTTGTTACTTTAGCGTCAAGAACATGAAATTGGTAAGACCAATTGACTCCGGGCAAATGGCTTAAGACAGGAAATCATGGCCTACAGCAAAATCCGCCAACCAAAACTCTCCGATGTGATTGAGCAGCAGCTGGAGTTTTTAATTCTTGAGGGGACACTTCGCCCCGGAGAAAAACTCCCACCGGAACGCGAGCTGGCAAAACAGTTCGACGTCTCCCGCCCCTCCTTACGCGAGGCGATCCAACGCCTTGAAGCGAAGGGGTTACTGCTTCGTCGTCAGGGCGGTGGCACTTTTGTTCAGAGCAGCCTGTGGCAGAGCTTTAGCGACCCACTGGTAGAGCTGCTCTCCGACCATCCTGAATCCCAGTTTGACCTGCTTGAGACGCGCCATGCGCTGGAAGGTATTGCAGCTTATTACGCTGCACTGCGCAGCACGGATGAAGACAAAACACGTATCCGTGAACTCCACCATGCGATCGAGCTTGCTCAACAGTCCGGCGATCTTGACGGTGAATCTGATGCCGTACTTCAGTATCAAATTGCTGTCACCGAAGCGGCACATAATGTGGTACTGCTCCATTTGCTAAGGTGTATGGAGCCGATGCTGGCCCAGAACGTTCGGCAAAACTTCGAATTGCTGTATGCGCGTCGTGAAATGCTGCCACTGGTTAGCAGTCACCGTACGCGTATTTTTGAAGCGATTATCGCCGGGAAGCCGGAAGAGGCGCGTGAAGCGTCCCACCGCCACCTGGCGTTTATCGAAGAGATCCTGCTGGACAGAAGCCGTGAGGAAAGCCGTCGTGAACGCGCCTTACGCCGTCTGGAGCAACGAAAGAATTAGTGATTTTTCTGGCAGAACGTTAACCAGAAGATGTTGTAAATCAAGCGCCATATAAAGTGCGCGGCAACTAAACGCAGAACCTGTCTTATTGTGCTCTCGCGAGCGAGAACACAATGGGACAGGTTCCAGATAACTCAACGTATTAGATAGATAAGGAATACCCCCATGTCAGAACGTTTCCCAAATGACGTGGATCCGATCGAAACTCGCGACTGGCTACAGGCGATCGAATCGGTCATCCGTGAAGAAGGTGTTGAGCGTGCTCAGTATCTGATCGACCAACTGCTTTCAGAAGCCCGCAAAGGCGGCGTGAAAGTAGCGGCAGGTGCAGGGGCCAGCAATTATGTAAACACTATTGCCGTTGAAGATGAACCGGAATACCCGGGCAATCTGGAGCTGGAACGTCGTATTCGTTCTGCTATCCGCTGGAACGCCATCATGACCGTACTGCGTGCGTCTAAAAAGGATCTTGAGCTGGGTGGCCATATGGCATCCTTCCAGTCCTCCGCAACGGTATATGATGTTTGCTTCAACCACTTCTTCCGTGCACGCAATGAGCAAGATGGCGGCGATCTGGTGTACTTCCAGGGCCACATCTCTCCGGGCATCTACGCACGCGCATTCCTGGAAGGTCGTCTGACTGAAGAGCAGATGAACAACTTCCGTCAGGAAGTCCATGGCAAAGGCCTGTCTTCCTACCCGCACCCGAAACTGATGCCGGAATTCTGGCAGTTCCCGACCGTATCTATGGGTCTGGGCCCAATCGGTGCTATCTACCAGGCTAAATTCCTGAAATATCTGGAACACCGTGGCCTGAAAGATACCTCTAAACAAACCGTTTACGCCTTCCTGGGCGACGGCGAGATGGATGAGCCAGA
Source organism: Citrobacter sp. HN-141 (assembly GCF_033341895.1). NCBI lineage: Bacteria > Pseudomonadati > Pseudomonadota > Gammaproteobacteria > Enterobacterales > Enterobacteriaceae > Citrobacter > Citrobacter sp. HN-141. The sequence continues at coordinate 174,273 of NZ_JAWPBF010000006.1, forward strand.
ATCAAAAGGTGCGATCACCATCGCGACTCGTGAAAAACTGGACAACCTGGTCTTTGTTATCAACTGTAACCTGCAGCGTCTTGACGGTCCGGTAACCGGTAACGGCAAGATTGTTAACGAACTGGAAGGCATCTTCGCGGGCGCTGGCTGGAACGTTATCAAAGTCATGTGGGGCGGTCGTTGGGATGAGCTGCTGCGTAAAGACACCAGCGGTAAACTGATCCAGCTGATGAACGAAACCGTTGACGGCGACTACCAGACCTTCAAATCCAAAGATGGCGCATACGTACGTGAGCACTTCTTCGGTAAATACCCGGAAACCGCAGCCCTGGTTGCTGACTGGACTGACGAGCAGATTTGGGCTCTGAACCGTGGTGGTCACGATCCGAAGAAAGTCTACGCTGCACTGAAAAAAGCGCAGGAAACTAAAGGCAGAGCAACTGTAATCCTGGCCCATACCATCAAAGGTTACGGCATGGGTGACACCGCTGAAGGTAAAAACATCGCTCACCAGGTTAAGAAAATGAACATGGACGGCGTGCGTTATATCCGCGACCGTTTCAACGTTCCTGTGACCGATGAGCAGGTTGAAAACCTGTCTTACATCACCTTCCCGGAAGGTTCTGAAGAGCACACTTATCTGCACGCTCAGCGTCAGAAACTGCATGGCTACCTGCCAGCTCGTCAACCGAACTTCACCGAGAAGTTGGAACTGCCGGCTCTGGAAGACTTCGGTGCGCTGCTGGAAGAGCAGAACAAAGAAATCTCCACCACTATTGCTTTCGTTCGTGCCCTGAACGTGATGCTGAAGAACAAGTCGATCAAAGATCGTCTGGTGCCGATCATCGCTGACGAAGCGCGTACTTTCGGTATGGAAGGTCTGTTCCGTCAGATCGGTATCTACAGCCCGAACGGTCAGCAGTACACCCCGCAGGACCGTGAGCAGGTTGCTTACTATAAAGAAGACGAGAAAGGTCAGATCCTGCAGGAAGGTATCAACGAACTGGGTGCTGGCGCATCCTGGCTGGCTGCTGCGACCTCTTACAGCACCAACGATCTGCCGATGATCCCGTTCTACATCTACTACTCCATGTTCGGGTTCCAGCGTATCGGCGACCTGTGCTGGCAGGCAGGCGACCAACAGGCTCGTGGCTTCCTGATTGGTGGTACTTCCGGTCGTACGACGCTGAACGGTGAAGGTCTGCAGCACGAAGATGGTCACAGCCATATTCAGTCTCTGACTATCCCGAACTGTATCTCTTACGATCCGTCTTACGCGTACGAAGTTGCGGTCATCATGCACGATGGTCTGGAGCGTATGTACGGTGAGAAACAAGAGAACGTTTACTACTACATCACTACGCTGAACGAAAACTACCACATGCCGGCAATGCCAGCAGGTGCCGAGGAAGGTATCCGTAAAGGTATCTACAAACTCGAAACCCTCGAAGGTAAGAAAGGTAAAGTTCAGCTGCTGGGCTCCGGTTCTATCCTGCGTCACGTGCGTGAAGCAGCACAGATCCTGGCGAACGACTACGGTGTAGGTTCTGACGTTTACAGCGTAACCTCCTTCACTGAACTGGCGCGTGATGGCCAGGATTGTGAGCGCTGGAACATGCTGCACCCGATGGAAACTCCGCGCGTTCCGTACATCGCTCAGGTGATGAACGACGCTCCGGCAGTAGCATCTACTGACTATATGAAACTGTTTGCCGAACAGGTTCGTACTTATGTACCGGCTGATGACTATCGCGTACTGGGTACTGACGGTTTCGGTCGCTCTGACAGCCGTGAAAACCTGCGTCACCACTTCGAAGTTGATGCTTCCTACGTGGTTGTAGCGGCCCTGGGCGAACTGGCTAAACGTGGCGAAATCGATAAGAAAGTGGTTGCTGACGCAATCATCAAATTCAACATCGATGCAGATAAAGTTAACCCGCGTCTGGCGTAAGAGGTAAAAGAATAATGGCTATCGAAATCAATGTACCGGACATCGGGGCTGATGAAGTTGAAATCACCGAGATCCTGGTCAAAGTAGGCGACAAAGTTGAAGCTGAACAGTCGCTGATCACCGTAGAAGGCGACAAAGCCTCTATGGAAGTTCCGTCCCCTCAGGCGGGTATCGTTAAAGAGATCAAAGTCTCTGTTGGCGACAAAACTGAGACCGGCAAACTGATCATGATTTTCGATTCCGCCGACGGTGCAGCAGCAGCTGCACCTGCTCAGGCAGAAGAGAAGAAAGAAGCAGCTCCGGCAGCAGCACCTGCTGCCTCTGCGGCGAAAGACGTACACGTACCGGACATCGGCGGCGACGAAGTTGAAGTCACTGAAGTGATGGTTAAAGTGGGCGATAAAATTGCCGCTGAACAGTCTCTGATCACCGTTGAAGGTGACAAAGCGTCAATGGAAGTTCCGGCACCGTTCGCGGGTACCGTTAAAGAGATCAAAATCAACACGGGTGACAAAGTGTCTACCGGTTCCCTGATAATGGTCTTCGAAGTAGCGGGCGCAGCGCCTGCTGCAGCACCGGCTCAGGCGGCGGCTCCAGCAGCAGCGGCGGCTCCGGCTGCTTCCGGCTCGAAAGAAGTTAACGTACCGGATATCGGTGGTGACGAAGTTGAAGTCACTGAAGTGATGGTTAAAGTGGGCGATAAAATTGCCGCTGAACAGTCACTGATCACCGTTGAAGGCGATAAAGCGTCGATGGAAGTTCCGGCACCGTTCGCGGGTACCGTGAAAGAAATCAAAATCAGCACCGGCGACAAAGTTAAAACCGGTTCTCTGATTATGGTCTTCGAAGTCGAAGGCGCAGCACCTGCAGCCGCTCCTGCGCAAGCAGTTGCTCCGACTCCGGCCGCTGCACCAGCACCTGCGCAAGCCGCAGCTCCGGCAGCGAAAGCGGAAGGCAAATCTGAGTTTGCTGAGAACGACGCTTACGTTCATGCAACGCCGCTGATTCGTCGCCTGGCGCGCGAATTCGGTGTGAACCTGGCGAAAGTGAAAGGTTCTGGCCGTAAAGGTCGTATCCTGCGTGAAGACGTTCAGGCTTACGTGAAAGACGCTATCAAGCGTGCTGAAGCGGCTCCGGCTGCAGCAGCAGGTGGCGGTATCCCGGGCATGCTGCCTTGGCCGAAAGTGGACTTCAGCAAGTTTGGTGAAATCGAAGAAGTGGAACTGGGCCGTATCCAGAAAATCTCTGGTGCTAACCTGAGCCGTAACTGGGTGATGATCCCGCACGTTACCCACTTCGATAAGACCGATATCACCGATCTGGAAGCGTTCCGTAAACAGCAGAACGCCGAAGCTGAAAAACGTAAACTGGACGTGAAATTCACCCCAGTAGTCTTCATCATGAAAGCCGTTGCCGCAGCTCTGGAACAGATGCCGCGCTTCAACAGCTCCCTGTCTGAAGACGGTCAGCGCCTGACCCTGAAGAAATACATCAACATCGGTGTAGCGGTTGATACTCCTAATGGTCTGGTTGTTCCGGTCTTCAAAGACGTGAACAAGAAGAGCATTACCGAGCTGTCTCGTGAACTGACCGTGATCTCCAAGAAAGCGCGTGATGGCAAGCTGACCGCTGGCGAAATGCAGGGCGGTTGCTTCACCATCTCCAGCATCGGTGGCCTGGGTACTACCCACTTCGCGCCGATTGTGAACGCGCCGGAAGTGGCTATCCTCGGTGTCTCCAAGTCCTCTATGGAGCCAGTGTGGAACGGTAAAGAGTTTATGCCGCGTCTGATGATGCCGATTTCGCTCTCCTTCGACCACCGTGTAATTGACGGTGCGGATGGTGCGCGCTTTATCACCATCATCAACAACATGCTGTCTGACATTCGCCGCCTGGTGATGTAAGCGAAAAAGCCGGCCCGACGGCCGGCTTTTTTCTGGTAATCTCATGAAGTCAGTGAGGTTATTGTGCGAAAGACAAATCGGTTGCCGTTTGTTGTTTCAAAATTGTTAACAATTTTGTAAAATACGGGCGGATAGAACGACCCGCTGGACGACGGGTATAAATTAAGAGGTCATGATGAGCACTGAAATCAAAACTCAGGTCGTGGTACTTGGGGCAGGCCCTGCAGGTTACTCTGCTGCCTTCCGTTGCGCAGATTTAGGTCTGGAGACCGTCATCGTAGAACGTTACAGCACCCTTGGCGGTGTTTGTCTGAACGTCGGCTGTATCCCTTCTAAAGCGCTGCTGCACGTAGCAAAAGTTATCGAAGAAGCCAAAGCACTGGCTGAACACGGTATCGTTTTTGGCGAGCCGAAAACCGATATCGACAAGATTCGTACCTGGAAAGAAAAAGTTATCACTCAGCTGACCGGCGGTCTGGCGGGTATGGCCAAAGGCCGTAAAGTGAAAGTGGTTAACGGTCTGGGTAAATTTACCGGGGCAAACACCCTGGAAGTTGAAGGCGAAAACGGCAAAACCGTAATCAACTTCGACAACGCAATCATCGCGGCGGGTTCCCGTCCGATCGAACTGCCGTTTATTCCGCATGAAGATCCGCGCGTGTGGGATTCCACCGATGCACTGGAACTGAAAACTGTTCCTAAGCGCCTGCTGGTAATGGGCGGCGGTATCATCGGTCTGGAAATGGGTACTGTGTACCATGCGCTGGGTTCAGAGATCGACGTGGTTGAAATGTTCGACCAGGTTATCCCGGCTGCCGATAAAGACGTGGTTAAAGTCTTCACCAAGCGCATCAGCAAGAAATTCAACCTGATGCTGGAAACCAAAGTGACCGCCGTTGAAGCGAAAGAAGACGGTATCTACGTTTCCATGGAAGGCAAAAAAGCCCCTGCCGAAGCTCAGCGTTACGATGCTGTGCTGGTCGCTATCGGTCGTGTACCGAACGGTAAAAACCTCGACGCGGGCAAAGCTGGCGTGGAAGTTGACGACCGTGGCTTCATCCGTGTCGACAAACAGCTGCGCACCAACGTGCCGCACATCTTTGCTATCGGCGATATCGTCGGTCAGCCGATGCTGGCACACAAAGGTGTTCATGAAGGTCACGTTGCCGCTGAAGTTATCGCCGGTAAGAAACACTACTTCGATCCGAAAGTTATCCCATCCATTGCATACACTGAACCAGAAGTTGCATGGGTTGGTCTGACCGAGAAAGAAGCGAAAGAAAAAGGCATCAGCTACGAAACCGCCACCTTCCCGTGGGCTGCTTCTGGCCGTGCTATCGCTTCCGATTGCGCAGACGGTATGACCAAACTGATTTTCGACAAAGAATCTCACCGTGTTATCGGTGGTGCGATTGTCGGTACCAACGGCGGCGAGCTGCTGGGCGAAATCGGTCTGGCAATCGAAATGGGTTGTGACGCTGAAGATATCGCGCTGACTATCCACGCGCACCCGACTCTGCACGAGTCAGTGGGTCTGGCGGCAGAAATCTTTGAAGGTAGCATTACTGACCTGCCAAACCCGAAAGCGAAGAAGAAGTAATCTTCCCGCTTTTGTGAAAACGCCTCTTTGGAGGCGTTTTTTTTTGCCTAAAGCTACCCGTTATTTCAGGCAACATGCCGGGTGGCGCTAGCGCTAACCCGGCCTACGGCTTAACCTCGCTTTACGGTGCTACAGGCTGCCAGGTTTTTTCAGGGCTGTACTCAGTCATCGCCTGCGCTTTCTGTTGCGATGCTTCGCCAAGGTTGGCCTGATAAACATTGTCATCGCCGCTAATCATAAAGCTCATCACCCCAGTGCGACCGTAGCTAATCGGCCACGCAATCATGGCAAAACCACTGGCTTTGTCCGGCAGTATGCGGAAACGATAACCGTGATAGCCCGTACCGGGTTCTTGTGGGCTGAAGGCGGGTCCCAGAGGGCTTGGCGCTTCGCCTGGTGCGACGGGCCAGTAAAGCCCATCTTTTTTACCTTCGCTACTGACAATTTTTTGCGCATACGATTTGTTCAGCGCGTAATAGCTTTGCTGCGCGTCAACGTAGGCGTGCAGTGCTTCGATGGCTGAAAGCTCGTTGCGACCGATCGTTCGAGTGAGGATCTCCTCCTGGGCTTCGGTCATATCGAACGCCCAGCCTTTGCTGGTTTTCACCATCGGTATGGGTAACTGCCAGTCATCTTGCCCCACGTTGAGATGCGCCATATTGTCCTGCTGCACAATGTGATGGCTCACCTTCCAGTCGCGATTAAAACGTGCCACCGCTTCCGGATCGGCCCCTTCTGGTGGCAAAAAATGTCGCCAGTTTTCACCCAGTAGCACCGTGAGCTGCTTTTCATTTTGCTGCGCCACTGCAGCGGCAAATGCACTGGCCGCTTCTTCGGGGGAGGTGAACGCCTGTTGCGCATAGCTCACCAGCGGCAAGGTGAGCAACAGGGCGCTTAACATAATTTTTTTCATCATCGGCTCCGGTTAACGACGGCGAAATTCGTGGTGCTCAGAAAAATTCTCACGTGCCGCAGCGCGCTGCCCGCTGTTGAGGTTGCCCGCGCGACGGCTTTCCTGCCCACGCAGTTGCTGGGACTGCCACGACGGTGAGCGACTGTCATTCCCGCTGAAGACGTTTGAATGCGTATTCTGGCGGGAGGCCAGACGTTGTTGCGAGTTGGATGATTCAACGCGTTGGCGAGCGGTTTCCCTTTGCTGCTGTGAAACCGGATGCTGCTGAGCTTTTGACTTCAGCTCAGAGCGGTGCTGCTGTTGCGTCGTTGATTTATTCAGCGTCTTCTGTGCTGCTTCACGACGGCTGTTGTTTTGTGTTTCGTCATAGCCACGATAGTTATTGCGCTGGGCTATTTGATTTAGCTGTGAAGAGGCGGCTTTGCGTTGAGCATCCCGCGATGTCTGACCCGACAGGTTTGCCGGGGAGGTCTGACTACGCTGCTGGAACTGCGTCATTGCGGCCTGACGCTGGCTGTCTCGTGTGGCTGCGGTGGTCGGTGTATGTTGAGTGGCGCTTAAACCCCCGCTAACGTTGGTCTGATGAAAACGTTGTGCGACCGCGTCGTTCTGGTAAGGCACGCCGTTACGGTACGCAGGGTTGTGCTGCCAGGCAATATTTTGCCCTTTCAGGTTTTGTCCGGAGATATGGTTGAAATTGTTAACATCAATATTGATGTTATCTCCGTTGTGCTGGTAGCCATTACCGCCGTGAGGGCCGTCATGGTCATGATAGTCATCATCATGGTGATGGTCGTCGTCATCCCAGTCGATGTTACTGAACAGCGCATAGGTCGTCGCAACGCCCAGGCTATAGCCGAAACCTTTGACGAAGCTATCGGCAAACTGCTCGCCCGGAGGGGGCGGCAGATAGACCGGTGGGTAGGCGGTATTAGGCCAACTGCCGTAAACAACGGTTGGATTGTAGTTCGGCACATATACCACCTGTGGATCGGTCGGCTCAATTTTGATAACCGTCGAGGTGGGCGCGCTGCTGGTCACTTTCGTCGTTGATGATGACGGCGTCTGAACCACGGTTGTTTTCTGGGTGTTCGTGACCGTTTGCTGCGGTGTGGATTTTAGCGAGCCTGTTTGCTGAGCCAGCAAACGCAGGCGCTGTACGGCATCCATCACGTCCTGTGGCTGTGCCAGAAACGCATTCCCCAGGTTTTGTACCCAGTCAGGGTTTTCGCCCATCAGGGCCATCAGTTGCGGAAATGCCACCAGCGACTTCACGCTGGGGTCCCATGACTGGCCGGACACTGCCTGAATAGCGGCGTCACCTTGCAGTGTCGGATTATCACGCGACCACTGAACCGCTTGCACCACGTTTGACGGATACGTTGAGGCCATCAGCACCTGAGACAGTAACGGGTCAGGGTAGAGCGCAACAGGGGCAACCCACTGATCGAGTTGAGCGGTGGTATACGTGGTTGGCGCCACCGGGGCGACTGCGGGAGCCGCCGCAACGGGCGGTTGAGGCGCTACTGCCGGGGCAGGCTGCGAGGGGGCTTCTGGTGTGCGGCTGTTTACAAACAGCACGCCCGCACCGACAAATAACCCTGCACTGCACGCCAGAGCAATGATATGGGGCTTAAAGGGCAACGTCATTTTATCTCTCCCGACTCATTAAGAATCGTCATAGTCATTATGCCTGCCGCCAGTGGGTGCAGTGTTCCGTGAGTATAAAGAGACAATAGTTTAATTTTTGACGAATCTTGGGATCGTTAACGCAAGTTTATTATCAGGAAGCTAAATATTGTGACTAAACATTGCGGGCGAAATTGTCATTCCCCTTTGCCATTGCGAAGAGCATTAGACCATCCTTAACGATTCAGCCAATTTTTTATGTTGCTTTTTTGTAAACAGATTAACACCCAACGAAAATCCTGTTATTGTGCCTTTTGCGGTACCGGGCATTTACCCTACTAACTGCTGTCTCACAGGAGCGTGAAGAGAATCGCCCATCTACAAAAGCGCCGCATTATGACAATGAGAGCGAGGAGATATCGTCGTGCTAGAAGAATACCGTAAGCACGTAGCTGAGCGTGCTGCCCAGGGGATTGTGCCGAAACCCTTAGACGCAACCCAAATGGCTGCACTTGTCGAGCTGCTGAAGACCCCGCCTGTGGGCGAAGAAGAATTCCTGTTAGACCTGTTGATTAACCGCGTTCCCCCTGGTGTAGATGAAGCCGCTTACGTTAAAGCCGGTTTTCTCGCCGCTGTCGCTAAAGGTGACACTACCTCTCCGCTGATCACGCCAGAAAAAGCCATCGAACTGCTGGGTACCATGCAGGGCGGTTATAACATTCATCCGCTGATTGATGCGCTGGACGATGCAAAACTGGCGCCGATTGCCGCCAAAGCGCTCTCTTCAACGCTGCTGATGTTTGATAACTTCTACGATGTAGAAGAAAAAGCCAAAGCGGGCAATGAATATGCTAAGCAGGTGATGCAGTCCTGGGCTGATGCCGAATGGTTCCTGAACCGTCCTGCCCTGGCTGATAAAATCACCGTTACCGTCTTCAAAGTGACGGGGGAAACCAACACTGATGACCTGTCTCCGGCCCCGGACGCGTGGTCTCGCCCTGATATTCCGCTGCACGCCCTGGCGATGCTGAAAAACGCCCGTGAAGGTATCGAGCCGGATCAGCCGGGTGTCGTTGGCCCGATCAAACAGATCGAAGCATTACAGAAAAAAGGTTACCCGCTGGCCTACGTGGGTGACGTTGTTGGTACCGGTTCTTCGCGTAAATCTGCGACCAACTCCGTACTGTGGTTTATGGGTGATGATATCCCTCATGTACCGAACAAGCGCGGTGGTGGCTTGTGTCTGGGTGGCAAAATTGCACCGATCTTCTTCAACACCATGGAAGATGCGGGCGCGCTGCCAATTGAAGTGGACGTAAGCAACCTGAACATGGGCGACGTGATTGACGTTTACCCGTTCAAGGGCGAAGTGCGTAACCACGAAACCAACGAACTGCTGGCTACCTTCGAACTGAAAACCGATGTACTGGTTGACGAAGTGCGCGCCGGTGGCCGTATTCCGCTGATTATCGGTCGTGGCCTGACCACCAAAGCGCGTGAAGCGCTGGGTCTGCCGCACAGTGATGTATTCCGTCAGGCGAAAGATGTGGCGGAAAGCAGCCGTGGTTTCTCTCTGGCACAGAAAATGGTTGGCCGCGCCTGTGGCGTAACCGGCGTCCGTCCGGGTGCCTACTGCGAACCGAAGATGACTTCCGTCGGCTCTCAGGATACTACTGGCCCAATGACCCGTGATGAACTGAAAGACCTGGCGTGCCTGGGCTTCTCTTCTGACCTGGTGATGCAGTCGTTCTGTCATACCGCTGCGTATCCGAAACCTGTTGACGTGACCACCCACCATACTCTGCCTGACTTCATCATGAACCGTGGCGGCGTGTCGCTGCGTCCGGGCGATGGCGTAATCCACTCCTGGCTGAACCGTATGCTGCTGCCGGATACCGTCGGTACCGGTGGTGACTCCCATACCCGTTTCCCGATCGGTATCTCCTTCCCGGCGGGTTCTGGTCTGGTGGCGTTTGCGGCTGCGACTGGCGTGATGCCGCTGGATATGCCGGAATCTGTTCTGGTGCGTTTCAAAGGCAAAATGCAGCCGGGTATCACCCTGCGTGACCTGGTTCATGCCATCCCGCTGTACGCGATCAAACAAGGTCTGCTGACCGTTGAGAAGAAAGGTAAGAAAAACATCTTCTCTGGCCGCATTCTGGAAATTGAAGGTCTGCCGGATCTGAAAGTTGAGCAGGCATTCGAACTGACCGATGCGTCCGCTGAGCGTTCCGCTGCCGGTTGTACCATCAAGCTGAACAAAGAGCCGATCGTTGAATACCTCAGCTCTAACATCGTTCTGCTGAAATGGATGATCGCAGAAGGTTACGGCGATCGTCGTACGCTGGAGCGTCGCATTCAGGGTATGGAAAAATGGCTGGCGGACCCGCAACTGCTGGAAGCCGATGCTGACGCCGAATACGCGGCAGTGATCGACATCGATCTGGCGGATATCAAAGAGCCGATCCTGTGTGCACCGAACGATCCGGACGACGCGCGTCTGCTGTCTGACGTGCAGGGCGAGAAGATCGACGAAGTGTTCATCGGTTCCTGCATGACAAACATTGGTCACTTCCGTGCCGCGGGTAAACTGCTGGATGCGCATAAAGGCCAGTTGCCGACGCGTCTGTGGGTTGCTCCACCAACGCGTATGGATGCGGCACAGCTCACCGAGGAAGGCTATTACAGCGTCTTTGGTAAGAGCGGGGCGCGTATTGAGATCCCGGGCTGTTCACTGTGCATGGGTAACCAGGCGCGTGTGGCAGACGGTGCGACAGTCGTTTCTACCTCGACCCGTAACTTCCCGAACCGTTTAGGTACGGGGGCGAACGTCTACCTGGCTTCTGCAGAGCTGGCGGCGGTTGCTGCGCTGATTGGTAAACTGCCGACGGCGGAAGAGTATCAGACCTATGTGGCGCAGGTAGATAAAACGGCCGTGGATACTTACCGGTATCTGAACTTTGATCAGCTCTCTCAGTACACCGAGAAAGCAGACAGCGTGATTTTCCAGACTGCGGTTTAATTCGCGACCACATTTAGCGTAAAAACGCATCAATGCCCGAAGAAGCTGACTTCTCCGGGCATTTTTATTTCCATTCCTTATACCCGCTACACTTTTTTTCTGCCGCGCTGCTGCGATAATTACAGCAAGGTGCAATGCGGTATTGGCGCATTGCCGGGAGCAGAGGAAGACATTATGGATTACGAATTTCTGCGCGATGTTACCGGGCGGGTTTTAGTGCGTATGTCCATGGGCCATGAAGTCGTGGGGCACTGGTTTAATGAAGAAGTGAAAGATAACCTGGCCTTGCTTGATGAAGTGGAACAGGCGGCGCGTGCGGTAAAAGGCAGTGAACGTTCCTGGCAGCGAGCAGGGCATGAATACACGCTCTGGCTGGATGGCGAAGAGGTTATGGTTCGCGCCAATCAACTGGAGTTCACGGGCGATGAAATGGAAGAAGGAATGAATTACTACGACGAAGAGAGTTTATCTTTGTGCGGCGTTGAAGATTTCTTGCAGGTGGTTGCCGCGTATCGTGAATTTGTGCAACAGCGTTGATTCGCACTCGCCTCTTCCGGGGGCGCTGTGCTTACCCGGCCTGGCACAACGATGTCATTCTCCGTTCGTAGGCCCGACAAGCGTAGCGCCATCGGGCACGGTGCCTTATTTGACGTAAGCCAACAGGCTTAAGGAGTCGCGCGCCAGCGCTTTGCATTTTTTCGCGACCGGAATCCCAATACCGCTCAAATCGCGATAGCTGTCTTCACCGAGTGCTTTCATATCGAAGGTATCGTAATTACTGAGGTCCCACTGGTTCTGTTGAGCAAAAAAGACCAGTGCGCGACGTATCTGCCCGTTGGGCAAATTCTGGTAGCCACAGTCATTTTTCAGAAAAACAAAAACTGCCGTTAAATCGGCCATATCTTCGGCTTCGGATTCACTAAGCGCGTAGCTATTTGCGCATACTGCCATCAGGCTGCCGAACAAAACTGTTCTGAAAAACGTCTTCATTGCTTCTACCACTGCATCACGGAAATTAAACGTTAGCATACTGCGAGCGAAGCGACGACCTTTATTATCAGCCGTTCACTTGACCTTCCCGTAGGGGGAGGGCTTATGCTTAAAAGATAGCCTGCTTAAGCTGCTGAATATAAGGAAATGAATATGCAACGTCGTGACTTTTTAAAGTACTCCGTGGCGCTGGGCGTCGCGTCAGCTTTACCTTTGTGGAGCCGCACCGTTTTTGCGGCTGACCGTCCTGCGTTACCCATTCCTGACCTGCTAACTGCGGATGCTTCTAATCGCATACAACTGATTGTGAAAGCCGGGCAGTCGACGTTTGCCGGGAAAACCGCTACCACCTGGGGATATAACGGTAACGTGCTCGGACCCGCGGTAAAACTGAATAAAGGTCAGGCGGTGAGTGTGGATATCCATAATCAGCTGGCCGAAGAGACGACGCTGCACTGGCATGGGCTGGAAATCCCTGGAGAGGTTGATGGCGGGCCGCAAGGCGTTATTCCGGCGGGCGGGAAGCGCTCAGTGACCTTTACCCCTGCGCAACGGGCAGCAACCTGTTGGTTCCATCCACATCAACACGGGAAAACCGGACGTCAGGTTGCGATGGGCCTGGCCGGACTGGTGCTGATTGAAGATGATGAGATCCGCAAACTATTGCTACCGAAGCAGTGGGGTATCGACGATGTGCCGGTGATTATGCAGGACAAACAGTTTTCCGCTGACGGACAAATTAATTATCAGTTGGATATGATGACCGCCGCCGTCGGTTGGTTTGGCGATACACTGCTAACCAATGGGGCGATTTATCCGCAACATGCCGCACCACGCGGCTGGTTGCGCCTGCGTCTGCTGAATGGCTGTAACGCACGCTCGCTTAATATCGCGGCCAGCGATAACCGTCCCCTGTACGTGATTGCCAGTGATGGTGGATTGTTAGCCGAGCCGGTTAAAGTGACCGAACTGCCGATGCTGATGGGGGAGCGTTTTGAAGTATTGGTGGATGTGAGCGACGGAAAAGCCTTTGATTTGGTCACTCTGCCGGTGAGCCAGATGGGGATGGCGATCGCGCCATTTGATAAGCCGCATCCGGTGATGAGCATTCAGCCGCTGCTTATTACCGCTTCCGGGACGCTGCCGGATACGCTGACCGCCCTGCCAGCGCTGCCTTCTCTGGATGGCCTGACGGTGCGTAAACTGCAACTGTCGATGGACCCGATGCTCGACATGATGGGCATGCAGATGCTGATGCAAAAGTATGGTGATCAGGCGATGGCCGGGATGGATCACGGGCAAATGATGGGCCATATGAACAGCAGCAACATGAGTCACGGCAACATGGGCCACGGCAATATGAATCACGGCAATATGGGCAGCATGAAGCAGGGTGATATGAGCAATATGAAACATGGCGGGTCGTTTGATTTCCATAACGCCAATCGGATTAACGGCCTGCCCTTTGATATGAATAAACCGATGTTTGCCGCGACGAAAGGCCAGCATGAACGCTGGGTCATTTCCGGTCAGGGTGACATGATGCTGCATCCGTTCCATATTCACGGCACGCAGTTCCGCATCTTGTCTGAGAATGGCAAAGCGCCAGCCGCGCATCGCGCAGGCTGGAAGGACACCGTGCGTGTCGAAGGTGGCGTCAGCGAGGTGCTGGTGAAGTTTGACCACGATGCGCCGAAAGAACATGCCTATATGGCGCACTGCCATCTGCTGGAGCATGAAGACACCGGCATGATGCTCGGTTTTACGGTTTAAACAACGACATCTCTACGCTTGCCCGGCCAGCAGGATATTTCTTGTCGGTCGGGTAAGGCACATCCCCTGCATATTCTGCCATTGAACATAAAGTAATCGCCTTTGGGGCCGATAATCATCATGTACCCAATGTGAGTTCAATGGATGAAAAAACGTGATTAAAAATATTCGTGTTATTACCGGTATCCTGCTGGTTCTCGCCATTTTCTGTTTACTGCAGGCCGTTACGGGAAGCCTGTTTTATTCTGCGGTAAACAATGACAGGCATAATTTCCAGAACTCAGGCACCCTCAATGCTCAGCAAGAAAATCTGAGTGACAGCGTCAATACGTTGATTAAAACCCGTGTTACGGTGACGCGCGTCGCCATCCGCTTTTTAAAAAATCAGCGCGATCCCGCCTCGTTGGCCGCGATCAACACGCTGCTCAATACCGCCAGTGATTCAATGAAGAAGGCCGAAGGCTATTTCGCCCAGTATCAGGGATTACCGCAGGTTACAGGGCAAGATCCGCAGATCGCCAGTGAAATGGAAAAGCAGTATCGCCAGATGCACGAAGTGATGAAATTATCGATTGAGTATCTGCGAGCGAATAACTATCAGGCTTATGGCGATCTTGATGCCCAGAAAGCGCAGGATGAGATGGAAGCGAGCTATGACCACTGGCGAAACGAGAATAATGCGCTGCTGCAGCACGCTGCTGCGGAGAATCAGCTCAGTTTTTCCCGTATGCAGTGGACGCTGGGAGGCATCGTTCTGGTTGTGCTGATCGTTCTGGGCATGATCTGGAGCGGGCTGCAACACATCCTGCTGAAGCCGCTGGCGCAGATAATGGAGCATATTCGCGTCATTACCGGTGGCGACTTAACCCATAAGCTTGATGTTGAAGGTCGCAACGAAATGGGCCGACTGGCAATGGGGTTGGAAGAGATGCAACAGTCGCTGATTTCGACAGTCACTGCCGTACGCAATAGCTCGGAGTCAATTCATACCGGGGCCGCTGAAATATCCTCGGGCAACAATGACCTTTCTTCGCGCACCGAGCAGCAGGCGGCCTCGCTTGAGGAAACTGCCGCCAGCATGGAGCAGTTGACTGCGACAGTGAAGCAGAATACGGACAATGCGAAACAGGCAACCCAATTGGCGAAAAACGCCTCTGATACTGCCGCTCGCGGCGGTCGTGTTGTTGATACCGTTGTTCATACGATGAGTGAAATAGCGGACAGTTCGCAGCAAATCGCGCAGATCACGAACGTTATCGACAGTATTGCATTCCAGACCAACATTCTGGCGCTGAACGCCGCGGTAGAAGCGGCCAGAGCCGGAGAACAGGGGCGCGGTTTTGCGGTTGTGGCAGGTGAAGTCCGGACTCTGGCAAGCCGTAGTGCCCAGGCAGCAAAAGAGATCAAAGCGCTGATTGATAATTCAACCCACTGTGTCGGCATGGGATCGCAGCAGGTTTCGGATGCTGGTAAAACCATGGCAGAAATTGTCGCGGCGGTGACCCGTGTGACCGATATCATGGGCGAAATTGCGTCTGCTTCTGAAGAGCAGAGTCGGGGGATTGAACAGGTTAGCCTCGCGGTTTCGCAGATGGACAGCGTTACCCAGCAAAACGCCGCGCTGGTAGAGGAGTCTGCGGCGGCGGCGGCCTCACTGGAGCAACAGGCCGAACAGTTGCGGCAGGCCGTTGCGGTATTTCGTATTACCCGCGAGAAGGCGGTGAGTGGGGCACGAAAATCACCGCAGGACGCTCCGCGCCAGGATCGCGTTGTCTCTACTACCCAGGATCAACATTGGGAAACGTTCTGACCTGAAAAAGCCCGATTTTGCTCACGCTAAAAGCCGGGGTCGTTGCCCGGCTTTTGTGCATTCAGCGCGCGTTAGAATGTGTGCGCAGGTTCTCTGAGTAACTATCAGAGGAATGCGGTCTCTTTGCTGGTATACTTCACCCACTGAATTGTTTGTATGCTGTCGCAAGTTTTGTGGTTAGTGCGAGCCACCGTCTCTCTGTCGGTGTATCAAGGTAAGCGCTTTCTTTCGATTTGCATGATGTGTTAACTGATAAAAATCAGTGAGTTATTTCTTTTATGAAACATACTGTAGAAGTCATGATCCCGGAAGCGGAGATCAAAGCGCGTATTGCCGAACTGGGACGTCAGATTAACGAGCGTTACAAGGACAGCGGCAGTGATATGGTGCTGGTAGGCCTGTTACGCGGTTCATTTATGTTTATGGCTGACCTGTGCCGTGAAGTGCATGTCTCCCACGAAGTCGATTTCATGACCGCCTCCAGCTACGGCAGCGGAATGTCCACCACCCGTGATGTTAAAATCCTCAAAGACCTGGATGAAGACATTCGTGGCAAAGACGTGCTGATTGTTGAAGACATCATCGACTCCGGCAACACGCTGTCAAAAGTGCGTGAAATCCTGAGCCTGCGTGAACCTAAATCTCTGGCGATTTGTACGTTGCTGGATAAACCTTCTCGCCGTGAAGTGAACGTACCGGTCGAGTTTATCGGTTTCTCCATTCCAGATGAGTTCGTTGTGGGCTACGGCATTGACTATGCGCAACGTTATCGCCATCTGCCATATGTTGGCAAAGTGGTGTTGCTGGACGAGTAATAGGCTGGAGCGCCTGATGGCGCTTCGCTTATCAGGCCTATGGCGCTGATTTGCAGGCCGGGTAAGGCGTAACCGCCACCCGGCAATATCACCTTACTTATGGTTGCTGTGCTTCTGGCTGAGGTTCGACAACCCCTGTCGGTAGCGTTGTTCCAGCGTTTCGCGGCTGGTGGCCGTGACGTCCAGATCGCGCAGCAGACCATCATGAATACCGTAAGCCCATCCGTGAATCGTCACTTTCTGACCGCGTTTCCAGGCTGAACGCATGATTGTCGAATGGCCCAGGTTATAGACCTGCTCCATAACATTCAGTTCGCACAGGGTGTCCATGCGACGTTCCTGCGGCATTTCGCCCAGCAGTGAGCTGTGTTTAAACCAGATATCGCGGATATGCAGCAACCAGTTATCAATCAGCCCCTGTTCTTTATTTTCAATAGCTGCCTGGACGCCGCCGCATCCATAGTGGCCACAAATAATAATGTGTTCCACTTCCAGCACATCCACCGCATACTGAACCACTGAGAGACAGTTCAGGTCGGTGTGAATAACCAGATTAGCCACATTACGGTGAACAAACAGTTCACCGGGTTCAAGACCGGTTAAACGTTCAGCGGGAACGCGGCTATCGGAACATCCAATCCATAGAAAACGCGGGTTCTGGGCATGTGTCAGCGTTTCAAAAAATCCGGGATCCTCTTCTACCAGCATCTTTGACCATAGTGCATTGTTGCTGATGAGTGTATCTATGTCTTTCATGGAGTTGTACGACCCGAAGCCAGATAAATTCGATGGGCTAATATAGGGTAACTCCAGCATTAATTAAACTATATATAAAATGTCAGAACGTAAGGTAAGTAAAAAACCATGACCATTGCTCTGGAACTTCAACAACTTAAAAAAACCTATCCCGGTGGCGTTCAGGCGTTACGGGGCATAGATTTGCAAGTCGAAGCGGGTGATTTTTATGCGCTTTTGGGACCGAATGGCGCAGGAAAATCCACCACCATTGGGATAATCAGCTCGCTGGTGAATAAAACCTCCGGGCGGGTGAGCGTCTTCGGGTTTGATCTTGATAAAGATACGGTTAACGCCAAGCGTCAGCTTGGGCTGGTGCCACAGGAGTTCAACTTTAACCCGTTTGAAACCGTGCAGCAGATCGTGGTGAATCAGGCGGGATATTACGGCGTTGAGTATAAAGAGGCGGTTAAACGCAGTGAAATTTATCTAAAGCAGCTCGACCTGTGGGAAAAACGCAACGAGCGTGCGCGTATGCTGTCCGGCGGGATGAAGCGTCGCCTGATGATTGCCCGCGCGCTGATGCATGAGCCAAAGTTGCTTATCCTCGATGAACCTACTGCCGGTGTTGATATTGAATTACGCCGCTCAATGTGGGGCTTTTTGAAGGATTTAAACGATAAAGGTACGACGATTATTCTAACCACCCACTACCTCGAAGAAGCGGAAATGCTGTGCCGGAACATCGGCATTATTCAGCACGGTGAGCTGGTAGAAAATACCTCGATGAAGAATCTGCTCTCCAAGCTCAAATCTGAGACGTTTATTCTCGATCTGGCGGCGAAAAGCCCACTACCTAAGCTGGAAGGCTATCAATACCGTCTGGTTGATACCTCAACGCTGGAAGTTGAAGTTCTGCGCGAGCAGGGGGTGAACAGCGTGTTCTCGCAGCTGAGCGCTCAGGGTATTCAGGTATTGAGTATGCGGAACAAGGCGAACCGGCTGGAAGAGCTGTTTGTTTCTCTGGTTCATGAAAAACAAGGAGATCGCGCATGATGCAGCTTTACTGGGTTGCGCTGAAAAGCATCTGGGCGAAAGAGATCCACCGCTTTATGCGTATCTGGGTGCAAACCCTGGTGCCGCCCGTCATCACCATGACGCTCTATTTTATTATCTTTGGTAATTTGATTGGCTCACGGATCGGTGAAATGCACGGCTTTAGCTACATGCAGTTTATCGTGCCGGGGCTTATCATGATGGCGGTGATTACCAACTCGTACGCCAATGTGGCGTCGTCGTTCTTTAGCGCCAAGTTTCAGCGCAACATTGAAGAACTGTTGGTTGCACCGGTACCGACGCACGTAATCATCGCCGGTTTTGTCGGCGGCGGTGTGGCACGCGGTCTGTGTGTGGGCATTCTGGTCACGGCTATTTCACTGTTCTTCGTACCGTTCCAGGTGCATTCCTGGGTCTTTGTGGCGCTCACGCTGGTGTTAACGGCGGTGCTGTTTTCGCTGGCTGGCCTGCTTAACGCAGTTTTTGCCAAAACCTTTGACGATATCAGCCTGATCCCAACTTTCGTGCTGACACCGCTGACCTATCTGGGCGGCGTGTTCTATTCGTTAACGCTGCTGCCGCCGTTCTGGCAGGGACTGTCGCATCTGAACCCAATTGTCTACATGATTAGCGGGTTCCGCTACGGCTTCCTCGGCATTCACGATGTGCCGCTGGTGACGACCTTCGGTGTGCTGGTGGTGTTCATCGCCGCGTTTTATTTACTGTGCTGGTGTCTGATTCAGCGCGGGCGCGGGCTGCGCAGCTAACCCCTTTTCCTCTCCCCGAACGGGAGAGGAAACTTTTGATGTTTATCACCCTTACATATTTATCACCCTGATAAACTACTTGCCTGCTAAGGAGGTAGGCAATGTTAGGTTGGGTAATTACCTGTCATGACGATAAGGCACAGGATATGCTGCAGCGTCTGGAAAAAAAGTACGGTCCACAGGTGCAGTGCCGGGCGGTGAGCTTCTGGCGTGGCCTCAGTTCAAATATGCTAAGCCGCATGATGTGCCATGCCCTGCATGCCACAGACTCCGGTGAGGGCGTTATCTTTCTGACGGATATGGCCGGAGCCGCGCCTTACCGCGTGGCTTCGTTAATGAGCCATAAACATCCCCAGTGTGAAGTGATTTCCGGTATCAGCTATCCATTGCTGGAGCAAATGCTCTTGTCGCGGGAATCTTTGAGCAGTTCTGCGTTTCGTGACCATATCGTGGCGCTTGGCGGGCCCGAAGTTTCTAGCCTCTGGCATCAACAACAAAAAAATCCCCCCTTCGTGTTGAAGCATGATTTGTATGCGTGTTAATCATTGGTATTGATGGCGCTTTTGCTACAATAGCCGGGTTTTCTCGCCTCGGTTATCGTATATGGTGATGCGCGTTCTGTTGGTTCTGTTACTCCTGTTCTCCGGTAGCGTTGCTGCGGCGTTGCCTGCTCGTTATATGCAAACGACCGAAGCGGCTGCCGTTTGGGCGCAGATCGGTAATAAAATGGTGACGGTGGGGAATATTCGCGCCGGTCAAATCCTCTCAGTAGAACCGATGGCCGCTGACTATTATGAATTTCCTTTTGGCTTTGGTACCGGGTTTATCGATAAGGGGCATCTGGAGCCCGTTCAGGGCCGGCAGAAGGTTGACGATGGTTTAGGCGACCTCAACAAGCCGCTCAGCAATCAAAGCCTGCTAACCTGGAAAGACACGCCTGTTTATAATGCTCCGGATGTCGGCAGTGCTCCGTTTGGCGTACTGGCGGACAACCTGCGCTATCCCATCATTAGTAAGCTCAAAGACCGGCTTAATCAGACCTGGTTTCAGATCCGCATTGGTGGCAGGCTGGCTTATATCAGCGCGCTGGATGCGCAGGAAGACCACGGTATTCCCGTGTTGACTTACCATCATATTCTGCGTGATGAAGAGAATACCCGTTTTCGCCACACCTCCACGACGACCTCTGTGCGTGCGTTCAGTAACCAGATGGCCTGGCTACGGGATCGCGGTTACACCACGTTGACGATGTATCAACTGGAAGGCTACGTGCAGAATAAAATGAATCTGCCTGCACGGGCTGTTGTGCTGACGTTCGACGATGGCCTGAAGTCGGTCAGCCGTTATGCTTATCCTGTCCTCAGGCAGTACGGGATGAAAGCGACAGCGTTTATTATTTCGTCGCGTATTAAGCGCCATCCCCAGAAGTGGGACCCGAAATCGCTGCAGTTTATGAGTCTCTCTGAATTGAACGGTATCAGGGATGTTTTTGACTTCCAGTCACATACCCATTTTTTGCACCGGGTAGATGCCAACCACCGGCCAATCCTGCTGAGTCGCAGTTTTCACAATATTCTGTTTGATTTTGCGCGTTCGCGGCGGGCGCTTGCTCAGTTTAATCCCCATGTTATTTATCTTTCGTATCCGTTTGGTGGCTATAACGCAATAGCCGTCAATGCGGCAAAAGAGGCAGGGTTCCACATGGCGGTCACCACGGTGAGAGGGAAGGTGAAGCCGGGGGATAATCCGTACTTATTGAAACGACTTTATATTTTAAGAACGGATTCGCTGGAAACGATGTCGCGGCTGATCAGCAATCAGCCGCAGGGGTAGGGCTATCAGGCAACCTGTACCGGAATGGCTTTTGCGGTGCGCTTCATTTCGTTGTCGCCTTCAAAGTAGGCCACTTTCGGGCGCCATGTACGGGCTTCTTCATCAGACATGGTGACGAAGCTGGCGATAATCACAATGTCACCCACATCAGCACTGTGTGCAGCCGCACCGTTCACCGAGATGATTTTAGAGCCGCGTTCAGCCGCAATCGCATAGGTTGAGAAACGTTTCCCATTCGTCACGTTCCAGATATCAATAGCTTCATTTTCCAGAATACCGGAGGCATCAAGGAAATCCTGGTCGATGGCGCAGGAGCCTTCGTAATGCAGGTCCGCCTGCGTGACTTTTACGCGGTGGAGCTTGCCTTGCAGCATGGTGCGAATCATAACGTCTATACCCTGTCGTTTACCTTGGCTAAGCAGGCGCAACAGGCCTGCTTTGAGAAATTTCTCAGGCAGTATTGCCCTATTTTTAACCCCTGTCTACTGGGCTAATGTAACGCTTTGATTATCGATCAGCCGTGCCTGGCCCAGCCATGCGGCGACCAGAATCACTGCACGCTTACTGTTTTCAGTCAGTTCCAGCAGTGTGTCGGCATCGCGGATCTGAATATCGTCGGCGCGGAAACCTTTTTCATTCAGCTCCTGTGCGGCAATAGCAATAATCTCTTCCAGCTCGCGCTCGCCGGCCTGTAATTTTTCGCCAATGCGGCTCATTACTTTGTACAAGCCAGGGGCGATTTTACGCTGCTCTGCCGTCAGATATCCGTTACGTGAACTAAGGGCCAAGCCGTCTTTGGCGCGAATAATAGGCACACCGACGATCTCAATGTCATAACCCATATCCGCAACCATTTTGCGGATCAATGCTAACTGCTGGAAATCTTTTTCGCCAAAGCAAGCAACATCCGGCTGGATCAGATTGAACAGTTTGCTGACGATGGTTGCGACACCACGGAAGTGCCCTGGACGGCTGGCGCCTTCCAGCATAGTAGACAGTCCCGGAACCTCGACATAGGTTTGTGAATCTGTCCCTTGCGGATAGATCTCAAGCGCTGCCGGCGCAAAGACATAATCCACTTTGCGCTTGTTCAGCTTCTCACAATCTTCCTGCAGCGTTCGCGGGTAGCGCACCAGATCGTCCGGTCGGTCAAACTGCATCGGGTTGACGAAAATACTGACGATGACCACATCGGCCTGGGCTTTTGCTTCATCGACCAGCTTCATGTGACCGTCGTGTAGATTGCCCATGGTGGGAACCAGCGCCACACGTTTACCTTCCTGACGCAGACGGCGAATATGCTGGCGCAGCAGCGGCAGGGTTTCAATAATTAGCACACCTTGACTCCTTTAGTTGCCTGAGGGTCTGTAGGCCAGAGAAGCCGTTTGCGCCACCATCCGGCAACGTGCACCGAACCGTCTGATGGCGCTACGCTTATCAGGCCGACATCTCGTCAGAAAAATTAGTGGAAGCTATGTTCTTCGCCCGGGTAAACGCCGGATTCCACCTCAGCAATATACTGCCGCACCGCAGCACGCATGTCGCCTGCTTCGGCAAGGAAATTCTTCGCAAATTTCGGGATATGTCCGCCGGTAATGCCAAACGCATCGTGCATCACTAAAATCTGGCCATCAGTCACATTACCTGCGCCAATACCGATCACCGGAATAGATAGCGCTTC
Source organism: Citrobacter sp. HN-141 (assembly GCF_033341895.1). Classification (NCBI taxonomy): domain Bacteria; kingdom Pseudomonadati; phylum Pseudomonadota; class Gammaproteobacteria; order Enterobacterales; family Enterobacteriaceae; genus Citrobacter; species Citrobacter sp. HN-141. Next base: position 196,752 of record NZ_JAWPBF010000006.1, read on the forward strand.
GGTGATGCGTTTTGCCAGTTCAACGGGAACGCATTCCAGTACCAGCAATTGAGCGCCAGCCGCTTCCAGTGCCAGTGCGTCGTCAAGTAGCGTTTGCCCGGCATCACCACGGCCTTGCACCTTATAGCCGCCAAAAATGTTGACGGACTGCGGGGTCAGCCCCAGATGACCGCACACCGGAACCGCGCGTTCGGTCAGCATTCTCACCGTATCGACCAGCCATGCGCCGCCTTCAATCTTGACCATATTGGCCCCTGCGCGCATCACAACCGCCGCGTTTGCAAAGGTTTGTTCTGGCGTAGCGTAGGCCATAAACGGGAGATCGGAAAGCAGCAGGCAGTTGGGTGCCCCACGACGTACAGTGCGAGTATGGTAGGCAATATCGTCAACAGTGACCGGCAGGGTAGAGTCATGACCCTGAATCGTCATCCCCAGTGAATCGCCTACCAGCATCACATTGATACCTTCGTCGGCAAAGAGTTTCGCGAAGCTGTAGTCGTAGGCCGTAATCGTCGCGAAGCGTTTCTTCTCTTGCTTGTATTTTTGCAGCAATGAGATGGTTGTCGGTTTCATAACATTTCCTGATGGTGAAAGTCATATTTAACGGCATTCTAGCAGTCACATTCAGGGGGGCAATTGATTTAAGCAATCGTTTGGCGCGAAAGCAGTAAACGATAAAGGGGAAGGATTACTTTACCAGTGTGCAGGTTTTACTGCACCGAGTTGGGAGAGGTGTTGATGCAGGCGGGTTCCGTCCGGGAAGGTCAGTTCAGGTGCGATTTCAAAAAGTGGCCACAGCATAAAGCCGCGGTTTTTCATATCGTAGTGCGGTACGGTCAGACGTTCGGTATTAATCACTTCATCGCCAAACAGCATGATGTCGAGGTCCAGCGTACGCGGGCCCCAGCGTTCAGCTTTACGTACGCGACCCTGCTGTAGCTCAATGCGTTGGGTGTGATCCAGCAATTCTTCTGGGGCGAGAGCGGTATCCAGCGCCACAGCGGCGTTCAGATAGTCGGGCTGATCCTGTGGACCTAATGGTGGGGTACGATAAAACGAAGAAATCGCGACGATACGGCTGTCAGGTATTTCGCCGATCGCTTGCACGGCAGCATTCACCTGCTCCAGAGGAGAGGCTAAATTACTGCCGAGAGCGATATATACCCGTCGTCTTTCAAGCTGCATCTGTGTCACCGCCTTGATGCGACTCGAAATTTGTAGGGTATACGTGATGGGTCATGCGGAACCTTCGCGGCGCGGCGCCCGCTTACGTGGACGACGATGACGACGACGTTCTGGTTCTTCATCAAGCTCGTTCAGCATGCCTTTTTGCTCAGGCGGAGCCGACACCTGGAATTCGCCCCACCACTGCGCCAGACGCTGCAGTTCGGCGTTATTTTCCACTTCGGCACGCAGCGCCAACAAGTCGTAGGCTGCGCGGAATTTTGGATGCTCCATCAGCTTCCAGGCGCGCTTACCCTGACGACGGGACATGCGTAATTGAAGCTGCCAGATATCACGGGTGAGCGACGTCAGGCGTTTCGGGATAGCCAGTGAACGACAGGCTTCATCCAGCACGTCGTTCATGGCCAGCGCGAAGGCGTCGTAATAGGCCAGACCGCTTTCCTGGGCAATTTTCTGCGCGGTTTCCAGTAACGGGTACCAGAACATCGCCGCAAACAAGAATGCCGGGTTCACGCGCATATCATTGTGGATACGGGTGTCGGTATTCTTTAGTACCTGGGCAATGATGCGTTCCATCGCGCTGTCACCGTCTTCGGTAAAATAGCGGGTGATGGTTGGGAACAGCGGCTGGAACAGGCTGTACTCACGCAGTTTTTTATAGGTTTCATAACCGTAGCCCGCCTGTAACAGCTTGAGCGCTTCTTCAAACAGGCGTGCAGGAGGAATATCGTTCAGCAGTGTTGCCAGGCGTGGGATTGGCTCTGCGGTTTCCGGGCTGATACGCATATCAAGCTTGGCTGCAAAGCGTACCGCGCGCAGCATACGCACGGGATCTTCACGATAGCGCGTTTCAGGATTGCCAATCAGACGGATGATGCCGTCTTCCAGATCCTGCATTCCACCCACGTAATCACGAACGGTGAAATCGGCCACACTATAGTAAAGGCTGTTGATGGTGAAATCGCGGCGCTGGGCATCTTCTTCGATGGAACCGAAGATGTTGTCGCGCAACAGCATCCCGTTTTGCCCACGCTGTGACGTTGCACGATCGGCTTCGCTGCCTTCATGGTGGCCACGAAACGTAGCGACTTCGATAATTTCCGGGCCAAACATGACGTGAGCCAGACGGAAACGACGCCCAACCAGACGGCAGTTGCGAAACAACTTCCGTACCTGATCCGGTGTCGCGTTAGTGGTGACATCAAAGTCTTTCGGTTTTTTGCCCAGCAAAAGGTCGCGCACGCCACCGCCAACCAGCCATGCCTCGTATCCAGCTTTATTAAGCCTGTACATTACCTTCAGGGCATTTTCACTGATATCTTTGCGGGAGATAGAGTGCTGCTCACGCGGGATTACCGTCATATGCGGACGGGCGACGGCAAGCTCGGCCTCGCGCTCCTCGCGGCTTAGCACCTTGCGGCAAAAATTAGCGACTCGGGTAAAAATAGTGCACCTCGGTAGTGTCAAACTTCAGTCAGAACAAGTGTTGCTGTGTAAAAATCGCGGCTAATCATAGCTCAGCATGAGTCATTTGAGAATGCCGGATTTACATTCACTGAATCCGGTACAGTCGTAAGCGTCCAATTTTGCACCGCAGTTTGCAGTAATTCTTCCACACTGAGCGCTTGCCACGGTATTACAGTGTTCTGGCCGAGGAAGCGCAACGCGTTGATGAGAACCGGGCGTGGATCGCCTTGCGGCAGGGCAGGCGCATGATTCTGCTTAGAAAGTTTAGCGCCTTGCTCGTTGAGCGCCAACGGCAGATGAATATAGTCTGGTACTTGCCAGCCGAACAGTTGATACAACGAGATTTGGCGTACCGTCGGTTCGATGAGATCCGCGCCGCGTACAATCTCAGTTACCCCCTGGAAGTGGTCATCAATCACTACCGCAAGGTTATAAGCAAACAGTCCGTCGCGTCGGTGGATAATAAAGTCTTCCCGTGCAAGCTCTGGGTTGGTGTGAATATTGCCACGCAGCAGGTCGTTAAAGTGTAAAACAGGATGCTGTTGCTTGATGCGTACCGCTGCATTTTCCGGCCCGTGGCGTAACGTGCGGCAATGACCGTCGTAAATCCCGCCAATACTCTGAACACGGGCGCGTGTACAGGTACAGTAGTAACTTAAATCTTGTTGTTGTAACCAGGCCAGAGCCTCACGGTAGGCGTCATGGCGTTGCGACTGCCACATAATTTCGCCATCCCAGTGCAGCCCGTAATGTTCCAGCTGACGCAGAATCGTCTCTGCAGCACCGGGAACTTCACGAGGGGGATCGATATCTTCAATGCGTACCCGCCAGATTCCGCGCTGTGCGCGGGCCTGCAGATAACTGCCGAGGGCGGCTACTAGGGAACCAAAATGCAGTTCACCGGAAGGTGAAGGGGCAAAACGGCCAATATAGGGTTTGTCTGTCATGTCGATGGATAAAATAAAAGAATAAGGCGGGAGAAACTCCCGCCCAGGTACTGTCGGATTAGCGTAATGCTACCCGGCATGCAACAGTCTACGGGATTAACCCGCCATCTGTTTTTCGCGAATTTCTGCCAGCGTTTTGCAGTCGATGCACAGATCGGCTGTTGGACGGGCTTCCAGACGACGAATACCAATTTCTACGCCGCATGATTCGCAGTAGCCGAAATCTTCGTCCTCTACTTTCTTCAGCGTCTTCTCGATCTTTTTGATCAGTTTGCGCTCACGGTCACGGTTACGCAGCTCAAGGCTGAATTCTTCTTCCTGTGCGGCACGGTCAACCGGATCAGGGAAGTTAGCCGCTTCGTCCTGCATATGAGTCACAGTGCGATCGACTTCATCCCTGAGTTGATTACGCCATGCTTCAAGAATACGCCTGAAGTGCGACAGCTGGGCTTCGTTCATATACTCTTCGCCCGGTTTCTCCTGGTACGGCTCCACCCCAGCGATGGCGAGAATACTCAGGGACGATGTTTTACGGTTTTGCCCTTCTTGCATGTTGCTTCTCCTTAACACGCACTATCGATCCCCATGTTCGGGGGAAAAATCAGGTCGCTATAAATAGCAGATGCTTTTCCGGATAGCAATTATCTATACGTAACACTTGACAACCCTGTGAGGAAAAGCGTATTTGCGCACGCGGCCAGAATACTAATTAACCCGTTGTTTACACCATTACAAGGTAATGGGCAACGGCTCTTTAAGAGTCATACCATGGGCAGAAAGTTCCGCTTTATAAACCAGAATTTCGACCCCCTTTAGCTGTGCTTCGGCTAATAACTGCGCATATTTTGCATCGATATGGCGCGCGGGTGAAAACCGTGTAATGGCTGAATGTAGTACCGCGAAAAATATGACGGCACGTTTACCTTCAGCCGCTACGCTCATCAATTCCCGAAGATGTTTCTGACCTCGTTCAGTGATGGCATCGGGAAAATAACCATACTCTTTTTCCGCCAACGTGACTGATTTTACTTCAATATAGCAGTCAGTCCGGGAATCTGCCTGTAACAAAAAATCAATACGGCTGCCTTCTGCGCCGTATTTTACTTCACTTTTCAACACGCTGTAGCCAGAAAGCTCCGCAATGAGTTCATTCTGAATCGCCTCTTTCGTTAAGCGATTGGCCCATAGCGTGTTAACACAAATAAAAGCATCAGATGCGGTTTGCGTTAATTCCCAGGTATGTGGATATTTCCGCTTAATATTTCCTGATGTTGAATACCAGACGGTATCACCAGGGGTTGCGCATCCGGTCATTGCTCCGGTATTTGGGCAGTGTAGCGTCAAGGTTGTGCCATCAGGTGTGATCACATCCGCTAAAAAACGTTTATAGCGCTGAATTAGCGTAGCGCGTTGTAAAGGGGGAGAAAATTGCATGAATAATACCTTTGATTATTTGCCCAGCACCCAGCGCTGTAAGGTTGAATAGCGAGTGCGTCCTCGCTCAAATGACGAGGCATAAAGCGCAAACTCCGTAACCGGAAATGACCAGCAAAAACCGGGGGGCGGGATGGCGACGGCATGGCTGGCATCGCGCAAGAGCGTGATATGCGGGTGAAAGGGCTGTGGGCTTTGGTAGCATCCGCTGCGTGCGGCCTGTGCTCGCAGCATATTCGCCAGTTGCAATAACCCGCGTGGCGGCTGGCGCATTCCCAGCCATACGACTCGCGAGCGCAGCCATTGCCCGGCATCGTCCAGCCTGAGCGTGAACGGCGGCTGGCGAATGCGTCCAGCCAGTTGTGATAGCGCCTGCTGTTTCTCGGCACTCACATCCCCTAAAAAAGCCAGCGTCAGGTGCAGATTGTCTGCGGCGACCGGGCGGCCCGCTTCCGGTGGAAATTGTGCGGCTCGCCAGTGGATGAGCTGCTCCCGAACCTCAGCAGGCAATTCAATGGCAAAGAACAGCCGTTTTGGCTCAGACATGATGGATACTCGGTTATGAATTAACGCGATGCTACAATGCAGCGCGAAGAATGTTAACCCTCTGGAGTCATTTGTGACGTCGTTGCCCGTTGCCGCCATAGTGCCTGAACTGCTTACTGCCCTTGATGCCTCACCGCAGGTCCTGCTGACCGCGCCGACGGGGGCCGGGAAATCGACCTGGCTGCCGCTACAGCTTCTGGCGCATCAGGGGATTACGGGGCGCATTATCCTGTTGGAACCGCGTCGCCTGGCGGCTCGCAATGTGGCACAACGACTGGCGGAGTCGCTGAACGAAAAGCCCGGCGAAACCGTGGGCTATCGCATGCGCGCGCAAAGCTGCGTGGGGCCGCAAACCCGGCTCGAAGTGGTCACGGAAGGTGTGCTCACGCGCATGATCCAACGCGATCCAGAATTGCAGGGTGTTGGTCTGGTGATCCTTGATGAATTTCACGAGCGCAGCCTGCAGGCGGATCTGGCACTGGCGCTGCTTTTGGACGTGCAGGAAGGCCTGCGGGACGATTTAAAGCTGCTGATTATGTCAGCTACACTGGACAATGGGCGTTTGCAGCAGCTGTTGCCTGAAGCGCCTACCCTTGTTTCCGAAGGACGTGCGTTTCCTGTTGAACGGCGCTACCAGCCGCTGGCGACGCATTTACGTTTTGACGAAGCGGTTGCCATTGCTACCACGGAGTTGCTGCGCAATGAGAGTGGGTCGTTGCTGCTATTTTTACCCGGCGTGGGAGAGATCCTACGCGTGCAGGAGCAACTGGCAGGCCGCGTGGGCAGCGATATCCTGTTGTGCCCGCTGTACGGCGCATTATCGCTTGCCGAGCAGCGGCAGGCCATTTTGCCCGCGCCACCGGGGCGACGTAAAGTCGTACTGGCAACCAATATTGCTGAAACCAGCTTAACCATTGAAGGCATCCGGCTGGTGGTGGACTGCGCCCAGGAACGTGTGGCGCGTTTTGATGCACGTACGGGATTAACGCGACTGATTACCCAACGCATTAGCCAGGCCTCAATGACCCAACGTGCAGGACGAGCAGGCCGTCTGGAACTCGGTATTTGTCTGCACCTGCTGGCCAAAGAGCAGGCAGAAAGGGCGGCGGCGCAAGGCGAGCCGGAAATCGTACAGAGCGATCTGTCCGGTCTGCTGATGGAACTGTTGCAATGGGGATGCACCGATCCCGCACAGTTGAGCTGGCTGGATAGGCCGCCAGTCGTGAATATGCAAGCGGCAACGCGTTTGTTACAGATGCTGGGCGCGCTGGAGGGCGACAGACTCAGTGCCACCGGACGGAAAATGGCGGCCCTGGGCAACGATCCCCGCTTAGCCGCAATGCTAGTCAGTGCTAACAATGATGACGAAGCGGCAACGGCAGCAAAGCTGGCGGCAATTCTGGAAGAACCACCGCGCGGTGGGAGTACCGATCTGGCAACAGCGTTTTTACGCCACCAGCCCGCCTGGCAACTGCGTAGCCAGCAGCTATTGAAGCGCCTGAATGTGCGGGGAGGCCAGCCCGATAGCGAACGGTTAGCCCCTTTACTGGCGCAGGCGTTTGCCGATCGTATTGCCCGGCGCCGTGGTCAGGAAGGGCGCTATCAACTGGCGAACGGGATGGGGGCGATGCTGGATGCTGATGATGCTTCAGCGCGTCATGAGTGGCTCATCGCGCCGCTGTTGCTACAGGGTAGTGCCTCGCCGGATGCCCGTATTTTGCTGTCTTTGCCGCTGGATATCGACAGATTAATACAGACGTGTCCTGAGCTGCTGCAACAGTCAGATACCATTGAATGGGATGAAACCCAGGGGACGCTGAAAGCGCTGCGCCGAATGCGAATTGGTCAACTGACAGTTAAAGTACAGCCGCTGGCTAAACCTTCGGAAGACGAGTTGCATCAGGCCATGTTGAACGGAATTCGCGATAAAGGCCTAAGTGTGCTCAACTGGACGTCTGAGGCTGAACAGTTTCGGTTGCGTCTGCAATGCGCGGCAAACTGGCTGCCGGAGTACGGTTGGCCTGCTGTTGATGATGCTTCGCTGCTGTCGACGCTGGAGAGCTGGCTATTGCCGCATATGAGCGGTGTGCACTCTTTACGTGCGCTGAAAGCATTAAATGTGGCTCAGGCATTGCGCGGTTTACTGGACTGGTCAATGCTGCAACGTCTGGAGAGTTCGCTGCCTGCGCATTACACTGTGCCGACGGGAAGCCGGATAGCCATTCGCTATCACGAGGATAATCCCCCGGTGTTGGCGGTCAGGATGCAGGAAATGTTTGGCGAAGCGAATACGCCAACCATCGCCGAGGGGCGTGTGCCGTTGGTGCTGGAACTGCTTTCTCCGGCCCAGCGGCCGCTGCAGGTCACCAGCGATCTGAGCGCGTTCTGGAAAGGGTCGTACCGTGAGGTACAAAAAGAGATGAAAGGGCGTTATCCCAAACACGTCTGGCCGGACGATCCGGCGAATACCGCGCCAACGCGGCGGACCAAAAAGTATTCGTAGCTGTATGCGTGGTTACCTGATGGCGCTGCGCTTATCCGGCCTACGGGAGGCGCCATCCGGCATAAATACAGCAGAAAATTGAGAGATTTCTTCTTCTGTCGCCTGACGGAAGAACAGAGAATCGGGCCTTTGCGCCTGAATGTTGCGGAGAAAAAGCATGGCGGGGAATGACCGCGAGCCAATTGGACGTAAAGGGAAACCATCGCGTCCAGTGAAACAAAAGGTGAGCCGTCGTCAACTTAAAGATGACGAGTATGACGACGATTATGATGATGATGACTATGAGGATGAAGAACCGATGCCGCGTAAGGGTAAGGGCAAAGGGCGTAAGCCTCGTGGTAAGCGTGGCTGGTTCTGGTTGCTGGTAAAACTGTCGATCGTCTTTTTGGTGCTGATCGCGATATATGGCGTGTACCTGGACCAAAAAATTCGCAGCCGTATTGATGGCAAAGTCTGGCAATTGCCTGCGGCTGTTTATGGTCGGATGGTTAACCTTGAGCCAGAAATGCCCATCGGCAAGAACGAGATGGTGAAACTGCTGGAGGCGACACAGTACCGTCAGGTGACGAAAATGACGCGCCCTGGCGAATTTACCGTGCAGGCGAAGAGCATTGAGATGATCCGCCGTCCGTTTGACTTCCCGGACAGTAAAGAAGGGCAGGTGCGTGCGCGTCTGACATTTGATGGCGATCATCTGGATACCATTGAGAATATGGATAACAACCGCCAGTTCGGTTTCTTCCGTCTCGATCCGCGTTTGATAACCATGCTCTCTTCGCCTAACGGCGAGCAGCGTCTGTTCGTTCCGCGCAGCGGCTTCCCGGATTTGTTGGTCGATACGCTGCTGGCGACCGAAGACCGCCATTTCTATGAGCACGACGGTATCAGCCTCTATTCCATTGGACGTGCGGTGCTTGCCAACCTGACGGCTGGTCGTACAGTTCAGGGGGCCAGTACGCTGACTCAGCAACTGGTGAAAAACCTGTTCTTGTCCAGTGAACGTTCCTACTGGCGTAAGGCCAACGAAGCCTACATGGCGCTGATCATGGATGCGCGCTACAGCAAAGACCGCATTCTTGAGCTGTATATGAACGAGGTGTACCTCGGTCAGAGCGGCGACAACGAGATCCGTGGCTTCCCGCTGGCGAGTCTGTACTATTTTGGGCGCCCGGTAGAGGAGTTGAGTCTTGACCAGCAGGCGCTGCTGGTGGGGATGGTGAAAGGCGCGTCAATCTACAACCCATGGCGTAACCCGAAGCTGGCGCTGGAGCGTCGTAACCTGGTGCTGCGTTTGCTGCAACAGCAGCAGATTATCGACCAGGATCTGTATGACATGCTGAGCGCGCGCCCGTTAGGCGTGCAGCCGCGTGGTGGGGTGATTTCGCCACAGCCAGCGTTTATGCAGATGGTGCGTCAGGAGCTTCAGGCGAAGCTGGGCGATAAAGTCAAAGATCTCTCCGGTGTGAAAATTTTCACCACCTTTGATTCCGTGGCGCAGGATGCGGCAGAAAAAGCGGCGGTGGAAGGCATTCCGGTGCTGAAGAAACAGCGCAAGCTGAGCGATCTGGAAACCGCGATTGTGGTCGTTGACCGCTTTAGCGGCGAGGTTCGTGCTATGGTAGGCGGCGCAGAGCCGCAGTTTGCGGGCTATAACCGCGCGATGCAGGCCCGTCGTTCCATCGGCTCGCTGGCAAAACCGGCAACCTATCTGACGGCGCTAAGCCAGCCGAAGCTGTATCGCCTGAATACCTGGATCGCCGATGCGCCGATTGCGCTGCGCCAGCCGAACGGCCAGGTGTGGTCACCGCAGAACGATGACCGTCGCTATAGCGAAAGCGGTAAAGTGATGCTGGTGGATGCGTTAACGCGTTCAATGAACGTCCCGACGGTCAATCTGGGGATGGCGCTGGGCCTGCCTGCAGTAACCGACACCTGGACGAAGCTGGGCGCACCGAAAGATCAGCTCAATCCGGTTCCGGCGATGCTGCTGGGGGCGTTGAACCTGACGCCAATCGAAGTAGCACAGGCGTTCCAGACCATCGCCAGCGGGGGTAACCGTGCGCCATTATCAGCACTGCGTTCGGTCATTGCTGAAGATGGGACCGTGCTGTATCAAAGCTTCCCGCAGGCAGAGCGCGCCGTTCCGGCGCAGGCGGCCTATATGACGCTGTGGACCATGCAACAGGTGGTTCAACGCGGTACGGGTCGTCAACTGGGCGCGAAGTACCCAGGGCTGCACCTGGCAGGGAAAACCGGGACCACCAACAACAACGTGGATACCTGGTTTGCCGGTATCGATGGCAGCCAGGTGACGATTACCTGGGTAGGCCGCGATAACAACCAGCCAACCAAGTTGTACGGTGCCAGCGGTGCGATGTCGATTTATCAGCGTTATCTGGCGAACCAGACACCAACCCCGCTGGTGCTGACGCCGCCGGAAGATATTGTTGATATGGGTGTCGATTACGACGGTAACTTCGTGTGCAGTGGCGGTATGCGTACGCTGCCAGTGTGGACTACCGATCCGGACTCGTTGTGCCAGCAAGGTGAGATGCAGCAGCAGTCAGGTAATCCGTTCGATCAATCAACGCAGCCGCAGCCTCAACAGCAGCAGCAACAACAACCGCCGCAGCAGGAGAAGAAAGACAGCGACGGCGTCGCAGGTTGGATCAAGGATATGTTTGGCAGCAACTAATACCTACCTAAAAACCCGCTCCGGCGGGTTTTTCTTTTGGCGCCATTCGGCTTTGTTTTGCCTGATGGCGCTGCGCTTATCAGGCCTACGGAGTTTGAGCAGCCATGCCGCTATCCGGCACGTCTTCCGTTAAAACATTTCAGCCTAATTTATTAACCCTTTCTTTTCATCTGGTTATTTCTTAACCCCTTAGTTTTAGTAGGGGCGCGTATTGCTTGCGATCGCAACGGCGTTTCGAATATTATGCTCTCGTTATAATAATAATTCTCGTTTACGTTATCATTCACTTTCATCAGAGAAATACCAATGGCGCGTCTTAAAACTGCTCAGCCAAACGCCTCACTGCGCAAAATTGCAGTCGTGGTAGCCACAGCGGTTAGCGGCATGTCTGTGTATGCACAGGCGGCGGTTCAACCGAAAGAAGAAACAATCACCGTAACCGCAGCACCTGCCGCACAAGAAAGTGCATGGGGGCCTTCGCCGACGATTGCCGCGAAGCGTTCCGCCACTGCCACCAAAACGGATACGCCTATCGAAAAGACCCCGCAGTCTGTTTCGGTCGTGACGCGTGAAGAGATGGATATGCATCAGCCTGGGTCGGTAAAAGAGGCTTTAGCCTATACCCCTGGTGCTGCCGTTTCTACGCGTGGTGCTTCCAGCACTTATGATTTCGTTATTATTCGTGGCTTCTATACACCTGGCCCCACACCAAACAATTACCTTGATGGCGTCAAGTTGCAGGGTGATTACTACAGTTCTGCCGTTGTTGATCCTTACATGCTTGAACGCGTCGAGCTGATGCGCGGGCCAACGTCTGTACTTTACGGGAAAAGTAATCCGGGGGGCTTGATCTCCATGGTCAGCAAAAGCCCTACATCAGAGCCGTTAAAAGAAATTCAATTCAAAATGGGTTCGGATAATCTGTTCCAAACCGGTTTTGATTTCAGTGATTCCCTGGATGATGATGGTGTCTATTCTTACCGTCTGACAGGGTTGGCACGTTCTAATGACGAACAACAGGATTTCGCGAAGCAGAAGCGTTATGCCATTGCTCCCGTGTTTAGCTGGAAGCCTGATGACAGAACCAACCTGACTCTGCGAGCAAACATTCAGAATGAGCCTTCAACAGGTTATTACGGCTGGCTGCCGAAAGAAGGTACGGTTGATCCGTTACCTGATGGTTCCCGTTTGCCGGTGAGCTTTACGGACTATGCGCCGAACAATACCTATTCGCGTTACGAGCGAATGGTTGGCTACAGTTTTGAACACAGTTTTGATGACACCTTCACTGTGCGCCAGAATTTACGTTATAGCCAAATCAAAACATCTCAACAGAGTGTGTACGGCTTCGGCGCAGTGGGTAATCAATTGACCCGTCAGATTATCGTCGCCGATGAACGCTATAATGATTTTGGCGTAGATACTCAGTTGGAAAGCAAGTTTGCGACGGGAGATGTTGGACACACTCTGCTTACCGGTGTCGACTATTCACGTCTACGAAATGATATTGATAACGCCTACGGAAGTGCGCCTCCGTTAGATATGAATAATCCGGTATATGAGGATGTAGATTTCCCGGATGCGAAGCCGTTCCAGCTTAACACGCAGCACCAAACCGGTGTGTATGTACAGGACCAACTGGAATGGAATAAATGGGTTGCGACGCTGGGTGGACGCTATGACTGGTCTCAGCAGGCAACCACTATTCGCTCCAGCAATCAAAAAGTTGAACGTAACGATGAGCAGTTCACCTGGCGCGGTGGGATTAACTATCTCTTTGACAATGGTATTACGCCATACTTCAGCTACAGCGAATCTTTCGAACCGAACCCATCTAAAGCATGGGCAGCAACACCGGCTGACAACGTTGCTTACGCGCCGTCAAAAGGTAAGCAATATGAAGCTGGCGTGAAATATGTTCCAAAAGATCTGCCCGTTGTTGTGACTGCAGCGGTTTATGAGCTGACGAAAACGAATAACCTGACTACCGACCCGCTTAACCCGTATGCGCAGGTTCCGGCGGGTGAAATCCGTTCTCGTGGCGTTGAATTAGAAGCAAAAGCCGCAGTGAATGCGAACATTAATCTGACAGCGTCTTATACGTATACCGATGCGGAATATACAGAAGACACGACGCTTAAAGGTAAAACACCTGTCCAGGTACCCAAAAATATGGCCTCTCTGTGGGGGGATTACACCTTCTATGAAGGCCCACTGTCTGGATTAACGTTGGGAACAGGTGGTCGTTATGTTGGTTCTAGCTATGGTGATCCGGGAAATACCTTCAAAGTGGGTAGCTCAACGGTGATGGATGCTGTCGTTAAATACGATCTCGCACGCTTGGGGATGGCGGGTTCTAGCGTTGCGGTTAACGTTACTAACCTGTTTGACCGTGAGTACGTTGCCAGCTGCTTCGACACTTATGGCTGTTTCTGGGGCGCAGAACGTCAGGTCGTTGCAACAGCAACCTTCCGTTTCTAATTTCTCTTTGGGCACGCTTTGCGTGCCCGTTTTACAAGTTGGCCACTATGCAGGAAAACAGATCCCATCCCGACACGACGTTTGCGTTGAAGAATGTCTCCTTCCGTGTGCCTGGCCGCACGCTTTTGCATCCTCTCTCGTTAACCTTTCCCGTGGGTAAAGTGACGGGGCTTATCGGCCACAACGGCTCCGGTAAATCCACCTTATTGAAAATGCTGGGACGCCATCAGCCGCCGTCAGAAGGTGAAATCCTGCTTGATGAGCAGCCACTGGAGAGCTGGAGCAGCAAAGCGTTTGCCCGTAAGGTTGCCTATTTACCCCAGCAGTTACCGCAGGCGGAAGGGATGACGGTACGTGAGCTGGTAGCGATTGGTCGTTATCCCTGGCATGGCGCGCTGGGACGTTTTGGCGTGGCCGACAGAGAGAAAGTGGAAGAGGCAATTACGCTTGTTGGGCTCAAACCGCTGGCGCATCGCCTGGTGGATAGCTTGTCTGGCGGCGAGCGTCAGCGTGCGTGGATCGCCATGCTGGTGGCACAGGACAGCCGTTGCCTGCTGCTGGACGAACCGACCTCGGCGCTGGATATCGCGCATCAGGTTGACGTGCTGGCGCTGGTGCATCGCTTGAGCCAGCAGCGTGGATTGACGGTGGTTGCCGTACTGCATGACATCAACATGGCGGCCCGCTACTGTGATTACCTGGTCGCGCTGCGCGGCGGTGAAATGATTGCACAGGGAACACCTGCTGAACTGATGCGTAGTGAAACCCTGGAACTGATTTACGGTATCCCGATGGGCATTTTGCCGCATCCGGCCGGTGCCGCACCCGTGAGTTTTGTCTATTAATGATTGGATTACCTCATCTTTCCCGTCGACGGCTGCTAACGGCAATGGCGCTGTCGCCGCTACTGTGGCAAATGAATACAGCCCGCGCGGCGGCGGTTGATCCACAGCGTATAGTGGCGCTGGAATGGCTTCCGGTTGAGCTGCTGTTGGCGCTGGGTGTTGCACCATACGGCGTTGCGGATGTTCCAAACTACAAACTGTGGGTCAACGAGCCCGCGTTGCCGGACTCCGTCATCGATGTCGGATTACGTACTGAACCTAACCTCGAACTGCTGACCGAAATGAAACCCTCATTTATGGTCTGGTCGGCAGGTTACGGTCCTGCACCTGAGAAGCTTGCACGTATTGCGCCGGGTCGCGGCTTTAACTTCAGCGATGGCAAAAAGCCGCTGGCGATTGCGCGTCAGTCGTTGCAAGAACTGGCGCAGTTGCTGAATCTGCAGACCGCTGCCGAACGTCATCTGGCGCAGTACGAACACCTGATTGCCAGTCTGAAACCGCGCTTTGTTCAGCGTGGCTCCCGGCCATTACTGCTGATGACTCTGCTCGATCCTCGCCATATGCTGGTGTTTGGGCCTAACTGCTTGTTCCAGGAGGTGCTGGATGAGTACGGGATCCGCAACGCCTGGCAGGGTGAAACCAACTTTTGGGGCAGCACTGCGGTAGGGATTGACAGGCTTGCCGCCTACAAAGATGTTGATGTGCTGTGCTTCGATCACGGTAACAACAAGGATATGCAGGCACTGATGTCCACACCGTTGTGGCAGGCGATGCCATTTGTTCGCGCCGGACGTTTTCAACGCGTTCCCGCCGTCTGGTTCTATGGTGCAACGCTATCGGCGATGCATTTTGCGCGCATTCTGGATAATGCGCTGGGGGGCAAAGCGTGAGTAAACGTATTGCGCTGTTCCCAACTCTTCTGCTAGCGGTTCTGTTTGTTGCTGCCTGCTGGCTGACCTGGTTTAACTTTTCCGCTGCTCTGCCGCGTAGCCAGTGGCAACAGGCTATCTGGTCACCGGATATCGATGTTATTGAGCAGATGGTATTCCATTTTAGCCTGCTGCCGAGGCTGGCGATTTCTCTGCTGGTCGGCGCCGGGCTGGGACTGGTTGGTGTGCTGTTTCAGCAGGTACTGCGTAACCCGCTGGCGGAGCCGACTACGCTGGGTGTTGCCACCGGGGCACAACTGGGCATCACGGTGACTACGCTGTGGGCTATTCCTGGCGCACTGACGACACAATTTGCAGCGCTGGCAGGGGCTTGTATTGTTGGGGCACTGGTGTTTGGCGTTGCCTGGGGCAAACGGCTTTCTCCGGTGACGCTGATCCTCGCGGGCCTGGTGGTCAGCCTGTACTGCGGGGCGATTAATCAATTGATGGTGATTTTCCATCATGATCAGCTACAAAGCATGTTTTTGTGGAGCAGCGGCACGCTAACGCAAACCGACTGGAGCGGGGTGCAAAGACTGTGGCCGCAACTGCTGGGTGGCGTGATGTTGACGCTGCTGCTATTACGCCCAATGACGCTGATGGGACTGGATGACGGCGTGGCGCGCAATCTCGGACTGGCGCTGTCGCTGGCGCGTCTGGCGTCGTTAACGCTGGCGATTGTGCTCAGTGCTTTGCTGGTTAACGCGGTGGGGATTATCGGCTTTGTTGGCCTGTTTGCACCGCTGCTGGCGAAAATGCTTGGCGCGCGGCGTTTGCTGGCGCGTCTGCTGTTGGCTCCGCTGATTGGCGCACTGATCCTCTGGCTCTCCGATCAAATTATTCTGTGGCTCACTCGCGTCTGGATGGAAGTCTCCACCGGTTCGGTGACGGCGCTGATTGGTGCACCGCTGCTGCTGTGGTTGCTGCCGCGTCTGAAGAGCATAAGTGCGCCGGATATGAATGCCAACAACCGTGTCGCCGCTGAGCGCCAGCACGTGCTGATGTTCGCGCTGGCAGGGGGCGCGATATTGTTGCTGGCGGTTGTGGTTGCGCTGTCGTTGGGTCGCGATGCCCACAGCTGGAGCTGGGCCAGCGGTGCAATGCTGGATGAGCTGATGCCCTGGCGCTGGCCGCGTATCCTGGCTGCTCTGGTGGCTGGCGTAATGCTGGCTGTGGCGGGCTGCATTATTCAGCGCCTGACCGGTAACCCGATGGCCAGCCCGGAAGTGTTGGGCATTAGCTCCGGCGCGGCCTTCGGCGTGGTGCTCATGCTGTTTCTGGTCCCCGGCAATGCCTTTGGCTGGCTGTTGCCCGCCGGGAGTATCGGTGCGGCGGTCACCTTGCTTATTATTATGATTGCCGCCGGGCGCGGTGGTTTCTCTCCGCACAGGATGCTGTTGGCGGGGATGGCGCTCAGCACAGCGTTTACTATGCTGCTGATGATGCTGCAGGCCAGCGGCGATCCGCGCATGGCGGGCATTCTGACCTGGATGTCCGGCTCGACTTATAACGCCTCCAACGAACAGGTTTTACGTACCGGCATTGTGATGATCATTCTGCTGGCGATAACGCCGTTGTGCCGCCGCTGGCTGACGATTCTACCGCTCGGCGGCGATACGGCGCGGGCTGTCGGTATGGCTATCACGCCATCGCGCGTAGGGTTACTGCTGCTGGCGGCAGGGCTGACGGCGACAGCCACCATGACCATTGGACCGTTGAGCTTTGTCGGGCTGATGGCGCCGCATATCGCACGGATGTTAGGTTTTCGGCGGGCGATGCCGCATATGCTGATTTCGGCGCTGGCGGGGGGCGTGCTGCTGGTGTTTGCCGACTGGTGTGGGCGTATGGTGCTGTTTCCGTATCAGATCCCGGCGGGACTGCTGTCGACGTTTATTGGTGCGCCGTACTTTATCTATCTGCTGAGAAAGCAGAGCCGCTGAGGCTGACCCCTTTCATGTAGGCCGGATAAGACGCTTTGCGTCGACATCCGGCAATAAAAAAGCCGGGTGGCGGCTTCGCCTTACCCGGCCTACATTTCTGCACGTTCTCTTTTTTACAATTTCGCAAACACCCGACGTGCGGCGTCGATGGTGTTATTGATATCTTCTTCACTGTGCGCCACGGACATAAAGCCTGCTTCAAACGCGGACGGCGCCAGATAAATTCCTTCATCCAGCATCATGTGGAAGAAACGCTTGAAGCGTTCAACGTCACATGCCATCACATCCTGATAGCAGGTTACGGTTTCTGCGTCAGTGAAGAAAATCCCGAACATCCCACCGACATGGTTAACCACCAGCGGAATATTTGCTTCCTGAGCGGCTTCCAGCAGACCTTCCGCCAGACGCGTGGTCAGTTCGTTCAGCGTTTCATGAATCCCAGGCTGTGCGACTTCATTCAGACAGGCGAATCCTGCCGCCATCGCGATTGGGTTACCGGACAGCGTCCCCGCCTGGTAAACCGGACCGGTCGGCGCCAGCGCGTCCATCACATCGCGGCGGCCACCGAATGCGCCAACGGGCATGCCGCCACCGATGATTTTACCCAGGCAGGTTAGATCCGGTACTACGCCGTAATAATCCTGCGCCCCCGCCAGTGCGACGCGGAAACCGGTCATGACTTCATCGATGATCAACAGCGCGCCAAACTCATCACACAGCGCACGCAGGCCCGGCAGGAATTCCGGCAGTGGCGGGATGCAGTTCATGTTGCCCGCAACCGGTTCAACGATAATACAGGCGATTTCCTGCGGATACTGTTCGAATGCCGCACGTACTGAGGCAAGATCGTTATAGGTGCAGGTCAGGGTATGTTTCGCGAAATCTGCCGGAACTCCCGGAGAGTTAGGCTGACCGAGCGTTAACGCGCCGGAACCGGCTTTGACCAGCAGGCAGTCAGCATGACCGTGGTAGCAGCCTTCAAATTTGATGATTTTATCGCGCCCGGTGAAACCACGCGCCAGACGGATTGCGCTCATTGTGGCTTCGGTACCGGAGTTCACCATACGTACCATGTCCATGGTCGGCACGAGCTCAGTGACCAGCGCCGCCATTTTTACTTCCATCTCGGTTGGCGCGCCGAAGCTTAAACCACGCTCTGCGGCTTCAATCACGGCATTGCGAATTGCCGGGTGGTTATGACCCAGCACCATCGGCCCCCAGGAGCCGACATAATCGATATAGGCTTTACCATCGACATCATACAGGTATGCGCCGTCCGCTTTTTCAATAAACAGCGGAGTACCACCCACGCCAGTAAAGGCGCGAACTGGGGAGTTAACGCCGCCGGGGATAAGTTCGCGTGCTGCGCTGTAGAGGTTTTCAGACTTACTCATGGATGGGGTCCTGGTTCGTAGAAAAAGTAAATGCCCGCTATTCTAGTTATTCAGAGAAGGTTATGAAAGTTTTGCGTATTTGAAACAATACGATTTGCAGGGGATTTTCACGAAACGTGCGAGTAGAATGCCGTTTCCGTATTTGTATTACCAATTAATGATTATCTGATGAAAACAGACACCCCTTCTTTTGAAGCACAACAAATTGTGCGTTTACGGCGCAGGGATCAGATCCGTCGACTCCTCGATCGTGACAAAACGCCGTTGGCGATCCTCTTGATGGCCGCCGTGGTGGGGACAGTGACGGGGTTGGTGGGTGTGGCGTTTGAGAAAGCCGTTACCTGGGTGCAGAATCAGCGTATTGGCGCGCTGGCTCAGGTTGCTGACCATGCCATTCTGCTGTGGCCGCTGGCGTTTATCCTCTCTGCATTGCTGGCGATGGTCGGCTATTTTCTGGTGCGTAAATTTGCGCCGGAAGCGGGCGGTTCGGGGATCCCGGAGATTGAAGGCGCATTGGAAGAATTGCGACCTGTGCGCTGGTGGCGTGTGCTGCCGGTAAAATTTATCGGTGGTATGGGGACGCTGGGTGCCGGGATGGTGCTTGGCCGGGAAGGGCCAACGGTGCAAATTGGTGGCAATATCGGGCGCATGGTGCTGGATATTTTCCGCATGCGTAGTGCCGAAGCGCGGCACACCTTACTGGCAACCGGTGCGGCTGCGGGGCTGTCGGCCGCGTTTAATGCGCCTTTAGCCGGCATTCTGTTCATTATTGAAGAGATGCGACCACAGTTTCGTTATAACCTCGTGTCGATCAAAGCCGTATTTACTGGCGTGATTATGTCGAGCATTGTGTTTCGTATTTTCAACGGCGAGGCCCCGATTATTGAGGTTGGGAAACTCTCCAATGCGCCGGTTAATACGCTGTGGTTGTACCTCATCCTTGGGATTATTTTTGGTTGCGTTGGACCGTTGTTCAATACCATGGTGTTGCGTACCCAGGATATGTTTCAACGCTTCCACGGTGGTGAAATTAAAAAATGGGTGCTGATGGGCGGCGCGATCGGCGGCCTGTGCGGGATCCTCGGTTTGATTCAACCTGAAGCGGCAGGCGGTGGATTTAATCTGATCCCGATTGCCGCTGCGGGCAATTTCAGCGTGGGCCTGCTGCTGTTCATCTTTATCGCCAGGGTTATCACCACGCTGCTGTGTTTCTCTTCCGGCGCGCCTGGTGGGATATTTGCCCCGATGCTGGCATTAGGCACATTGCTGGGAACGGCATTTGGTATGGCTGCAGCGGCCTCTTTTCCGCAGTATCATCTGGAGGCGGGGACGTTTGCTATTGCCGGGATGGGGGCATTGCTGGCCGCTTCAGTGCGTGCGCCGTTAACGGGCATTGTGCTGGTGCTGGAAATGACGGATAACTATCAGCTCATTTTGCCAATGATTATTACCTGTCTTGGCGCAACACTATTAGCCCAGTTTATGGGTGGAAAACCGCTATACTCGACTATCCTTGCCCGCACACTGGCAAAACAGGAAGCGGAGCAGGCGGCAAAAAGCCAGAGTACCGCCACGGGCGAGAATACTTGAACGAAATACCAGGGTATTAGATAATGGCCTCAACCATTGGGTTATAATTTGCCCAATTGCCAATGTCGTTTGGAGCAAAATATGAGTGATGACGTAGCGCTGCCACTGCAATTTACTGAAGCAGCAGCCAATAAAGTAAAAAGCCTGATCGCAGATGAAGATAACCCAAATCTGAAATTACGCGTGTATATCACCGGCGGTGGTTGCAGTGGTTTCCAGTACGGTTTTACCTTTGATGATCAGGTAAACGATGGTGATATGACCATTGAGAAGCAAGGTGTTGGTCTGGTGGTTGATCCGATGAGCCTGCAGTATCTGGTAGGCGGTGCGGTTGATTACACCGAAGGTCTGGAAGGTTCTCGCTTTGTTGTGACTAACCCGAACGCCAAAAGCACCTGCGGGTGTGGTTCCTCTTTCAGCATCTGATTGCTGTCTGTAATACCGACGGTCTGATGGTGTAGGCCCGGTAAGCGTAGCGCCACCGGGCAATGTGCCGGATGGCGGCGTAAACGCCTTATCCGGCCTACATGTTCTGCATCGTCACATCAACGTCCGTTATCATCCAGCGCAAACGTCGGCAATTTCAAATGCCAACGAATAGCGGCAAGCCGAATTAGCAGAGTAACGACCATCCCCATCATACTGGCGTTTTCCAGCGACACATTAAAGGTATAAAACGCGGTGGCGTGGACGATCCCGCCAATGATGCATGCCGTAGCATAGATTTCGGTACGCAAGATCATCGGCACTTCACGTGCTAACACGTCGCGAATAATTCCGCCGCCTACACCGGTAATGACCCCCATACAAATTGCCACCAGTGGTCCGGTTCCTGCGAGAAACGCTTTATTCACGCCAATACCCACGAACACCGCCAGACCAACGGCATCCAGCACCGGAAGTATCCATTTCGGTATGCGTCTAGGCTGACGCACCAGCACGATCGTCAACATACTGGTGATCATCGCCACCACCAGATCGGTGGGATCTTTAACCCAGAATACGGGGCCGTGATCCAGCGCCATATCGCGGATCGTACCGCCACCGACGGCGGTTACCACGCCTAAGACCAGAACGCCAAAGGGGTCCATACGCAGTTTTCCGGCAAGCAATACGCCAGAGATAGCAAATACCGCGGTACCGACAATATCCAGCCAATAGACGAGCATTTTTAAATCCTCACAACAAACCTGGTGGGGGCAGGCGCTAATTTACTTGTGAAAGCGCATTACAGAGTTGTTTTGCGGCGAGGATAATACGCGGGCTCGCGCGTTCAAACCAGTCACTATCAAGAGTAATAATCGGGATTTTAAGCTGATTTCCCCAGTATTGCTCAATTTTAAGAATTTCGCCTGAACCGCCGGTAGCAACAATTGCCTGAGGGGCTCTTGCCAGGACCTGTTCGCGGCTGACCTGCGGCCATGGAACCCGGCTGCCGGAAAAGATGTTTTCTCCACCACATACCTCAAGAACCTGGTTTTGAATGGAACCTTTTCCACTGGTAAACAGAGGATTTGCGCCAAACTGGAGAAACACACGTTTTTTCGGTTTGTTGGCATACTGAGATTTTAGTAAAGCATACTCATCAAGCAAGGTTTGCGCTGCCTGTTTTGCCTGTTCAGGCTTGGGACTCCATGGCGCAAGTTGACGCAATGCATCAGCGACCTGCTCGATGGTGACGGCATCGACCCAGATGACCTTAATGCCCAGGGCGGTCAGTTGATTAACCTGCCGCTCGGCATTCCCTCCACGCCAGGCAATAACCAAATCGGGTTTGAGCGCGACAATACGTTCCAGATTCATGCCTTGCCAGGTTGAGACCTCTTCAATATTTTTGGCCTCGGGCGGGTAGTTTGAATAGCTGCTGACGCCAACGGGGGTAATACCGGCGGCAAAGGCCAGTTCAGTGTTGGCTGGGGAAAGCGAAATAACGCGCGGCGCGGCGTAAAGCCACGCCGGAAGAGTGAAAAGCAGGGCGACTAGCGCCCTGAAGATGTATTTAGCCATGTGCCAGTTTCTGCACCAGCGTTTCAACCATCAGGCTTGACTGTTTCGCGGCAACGACCAGGAACTCGTCAAAGCTGAGATGGGACTGCTGATCGGCGACGTCAGAGATAGCGCGAACGACAACAAACGGCATGTTAAAGTTGTGACACACGTGCGCAATTGCGGTTGCTTCCATCTCAACGGCAATCGCCTGCGGGAAGTTATGCTTAATTTTTGCCAGGCCAACGGAACCGTTAATGAAGGCATCGCCGCTGACGATCAGTCCACGGACGGCGTTCAGATTGAGTTCGGCAATGCAGGATTCCGCTGCAGCAATCAGTGCCGGGTCGGCTTTAAAACCGGCCGGGCAGCCCGGTAGCTGGCCAAATTCATAGCCGAATGCGGTGACGTCAGCGTCGTGATAGCGCGCTTCGTCAGAAACCACGATATCACCCACTTTCAGCGTAGAAGCCAGGCCACCCGCTGAACCGGTATTGATGATGGCATCTGGCTTGCAGTGTTCAAGCAGCAGCGTAGCGCCCAGCGCCGCAGCCACTTTACCGATGCCTGATTTCAGTAGCGCAACCTCAGTACCGTTCAGTTGGCCGGTGTAAATTTCACAACCGCCAAGAGCGATTGTCTGACGGTTTTCGATTTTGTCACGCAGCAGCGTAACTTCTTCTTCCATTGCACCAATGATGCCGATTTTCATAGATTTACTCGCGATAAGCCAGATTTGAGGGCATAGTCTATCATGCGCTTAAGGGGTAGCGCATTTCTCAGGCGGGAGAGGACATGGCACAGATCGATTTCCGAAAAAAAATAAACTGGCATCGTCGTTACCGTTCGCCGCAGGGCGTGAAATCTGAGCATGAGATCCTGCGCATTTTCGAAAGCGACCGCGGACGCATTATCAATTCTCCGGCTATTCGCCGACTGCAGCAAAAAACCCAGGTCTTTCCGCTGGAACGTAATGCGGCGGTGCGCACGCGCCTGACGCACTCGATGGAAGTTCAGCAGGTAGGGCGTTATATCGCCAAAGAGATCCTCAGCCGACTGAAAGAGCAAAAGCTGTTGGAGCAGTACGGCCTGGATGAGTTGACCGGTCCCTTTGAAAGCATCGTCGAAATGTCCTGCCTGATGCATGACATCGGCAATCCGCCGTTTGGTCATTTTGGCGAGGCAGCAATTAATGACTGGTTTCGCCAGCGACTCTATCCGGCTGATGCTGAAAGCCAGCCCTTAAGCGACGATCGCTGCCTGGTGCCGGCGTTACGTTTACGTGAAGGTGAAGAGTCGCTCAATGATATTCGCCGCAAGGTACGTCAGGACCTGTGCCATTTTGAAGGCAATGCACAGGGCATTCGGCTGGTGCATACCCTGATGCGTATGAACCTGACCTGGTCGCAGGTGGGGGGTATTTTAAAATATACGCGCCCGGCATGGTGGCGTGGAGGTACGCCGGCGACGCATAACTATTTAATGAAGAAACCGGGATATTACCTTTCCGAGGAACCGTATATTGAGCGGTTACGTAAAGAATTATCCTTAGCGCCTTACAGTCGTTTTCCATTAACCTGGATTATGGAAGCAGCGGACGATATCTCTTATTGTGTGGCTGATCTGGAGGATGCCGTTGAGAAAAGAATCTTCAGCGTCGAGCAGCTTTACCACCATCTGTATGAGGCGTGGGGGCAACATGAAAAAGGTTCCCTGTTTAGCCAGGTTGTTGAGAATGCCTGGGAAAAATCACGTTCAAATACATTAAGCCGGAGTACCGAAGATCAGTTCTTTATGTATTTACGCGTTAACACGCTGAATAAGCTGGTACCGTACGCCGCTCAGCGTTTTATTGATAATTTGCCGCAAATTTTTGAGGGGAGTTTTAATCACGCTTTATTAGAAGATGCCAGTAGCTTCAGTCAGTTGCTTGGGGTTTATAAAAATGTAGCGGTAAAACATGTGTTTAGCCATCCAGATGTGGAGCAACTGGAATTGCAAGGCTATCGGGTTATCAGTGGGCTTCTGGAAATCTACCAACCACTGTTAAAAATGTCATTATCTGACTTTAGCGGGCTGGTTGAACACGAAAGATTAAAACAGTTCCCTATCGAATCACGATTATTTCAAAAGTTGTCTACCCGCCATCGTCTTGCTTATGTTGAGGCGGTCAGTAAAATATTGCCGGGTAGTGCCGAGTTCCCGGTTATGGAATATTATTACCGCTGCCGTTTAATTCAGGATTATATCAGCGGGATGACTGACTTGTATGCCTGGGATGAATATAGACGGTTGATGGCGGTAGAACAATAAATAATCATTTGTAAAGACGGACAATAAAATTTTACTTTTTCCTTAAACTTCATTCTGGAACTTAGCGCTATAAAACGACTCTGAGGTATACAGCAATTTTGCGTGACCTGTTAATCGAGAACGAAACACATGAAAAAAACCACATTAGCAATGAGTGCACTGGCTCTGAGTTTAGGTTTGGCGTTGTCCCCCCTGTCTGCAACGGCGGCTGAGACAGCGTCTTCAGCAACAACTGCCCAACAGATGCCAAGCCTGGCCCCGATGCTCGAAAAAGTGATGCCATCGGTGGTGAGCATTAATGTCGAGGGGAGCACGACGGTCAATACGCCGCGTATGCCGCGTAATTTCCAGCAGTTCTTCGGTGATAACTCTCCGTTCTGCCAGGACGGTTCTCCGTTCCAGAGTTCACCGTTCTGCCAGGGTGGTGCTCCGGGCGCTGACAACGGCGGCGGACAGCAGCAGAAATTTATGGCGCTGGGGTCTGGCGTCATCATTGATGCCGCGAAAGGGTATGTTGTGACCAACAACCACGTGGTCGATAACGCCACGGTGATCAAGGTTCAACTGAGCGATGGACGTAAGTTTGACGCGAAGATCGTCGGAAAAGATCCGCGCTCTGATATCGCGCTGATCCAGATCCAGGACCCGAAAAACCTGACGGCAATTAAGCTGGCAGATTCTGATGCGCTGCGTGTGGGGGATTACACTGTAGCGATTGGTAACCCGTTTGGCCTTGGTGAAACGGTGACTTCGGGTATCGTTTCTGCACTGGGGCGTAGTGGCCTGAATGCCGAAAACTACGAGAACTTTATCCAGACGGATGCAGCGATCAACCGCGGTAACTCAGGTGGTGCGCTGGTTAACCTGAATGGTGAGTTGATCGGGATTAACACTGCGATCCTCGCGCCGGACGGCGGCAACATCGGGATCGGTTTTGCTATCCCAAGCAACATGGTGAAAAACCTGACTTCGCAGATGGTTGAGTTCGGCCAGGTTAAACGCGGTGAGCTGGGTATTATGGGGACCGAACTGAGCTCTGAGCTGGCGAAAGCGATGAAAGTTGACGCCCAGCGCGGCGCATTCGTCAGCCAGGTAATGCCGAACTCTTCCGCAGCGAAAGCCGGCATCAAAGCTGGGGACGTGATTACATCACTGAATGGTAAACCCATCAGCAGCTTCGCTGCCCTGCGTGCGCAGGTTGGTACCATGCCAGTGGGTAGCAAAATTAACCTTGGCCTGCTGCGCGACGGTAAGCCGGTAACGGTGAACCTGGAACTACAGCAGAGCAGCCAGACTCAGGTTGATTCCAGCTCTATCTTCAAAGGCATTGAAGGTGCGGATATGAGCAACAAAGGCCAGGACAAAGGTGTCGTGGTAAGCGATGTGAAACCGAATTCACCGGCGGCACAGATTGGCCTGAAGAAAGGGGATGTCATCATTGGTGCTAACCAGCAACCGGTGAAAAACATCGCGGAACTGCGCAAAATTCTCGACAGTAAACCGGCTGTTCTGGCGCTGAACATTCAGCGCGGCGACAGCTCTATCTACCTGTTGATGCAGTAATCCTTCTGAACCCCTTCCCATATCAGGGAAGGGGTTTCTTTTTGTGATACCTACCACAACTCCATACTTCTCTCTTCTGCTTTGTGCATTTGCACAATGTCGCAGCCTGTTTTCTTCCCTATGCTTGAGCACTGCTCACAGGAGGGCTTTATGGCTGGCTGGCATCTCGATACCAAAATGGCGCAGGATATCGTGGCGCGCACGATGCGCATCATTGATACCAATATCAACGTAATGGATGCCCGTGGGCGGATCATCGGCAGCGGCGATCGCGAACGTATTGGTGAATTGCACGAAGGTGCGCTGCTGGTGCTCTCACAGGGCCGGGTAGTCGATATTGATGATGCGGTAGCGCGACATCTGCACGGCGTGCGACAGGGAATAAACCTGCCGCTGCGGCTTGAAGGCGAAATTGTTGGTGTTATTGGTTTAACCGGTGAGCCGGAGCATTTGCGTAAGTACGGTGAACTGGTGTGTATGACCGCCGAAATGATGCTGGAGCAGTCGCGTTTGATGCATCTGCTCGCGCAGGACAGTCGTCTGCGTGAAGAACTGGTGATGAACCTGATTCAGGCTGAAGAGAACACCCCGGCGCTGGTGGAATGGGCGCAGCGGCTAGGTATAGATCTGAACCAGCCACGCGTGGTAGCAGTGGTGGAGGTCGACAGCGGTCAGCTCGGTGTAGACAGCGCTATGGCTGAACTACAGCAATTACAAAATGCGTTGACGACACCAGAACGAAATAACCTGATTGCGATAGTTTCACTGACTGAGATGGTGGTTCTGAAACCCGCACTGAATCAGTTTGGTCGCTGGGATGCAGAAGATCATCGCAAGCGTGTTGAACAGCTGATCGCCCGTATGAAAGAGAACGGACAGCTACGCTTTCGCGTATCGCTGGGCAACTATTTTACCGGGCCGGGCAGCATTGCCCGCTCGTATCGTACCGCACGTACGACCATGATGGTCGGTAAGCAGCGCATGCCGGAAAGCCGCAGCTATTTTTACCAGGATTTAATGTTGCCAGTGCTGTTAGACAGCCTGCGTGGTGGCTGGCAGGCTAATGAGCTGGCTCGTCCGCTGGTACGACTGAAAGCGATGGATAACAATGGCTTGCTGCGGAGGACATTAGCGGCATGGTTTCGCCACAACGTACAGCCGCTGGCGACCTCAAAGGCGCTATTTATCCACCGCAATACGCTTGAATATCGTCTGAATCGTATTTCAGAACTTACCGGGCTGGATTTGGGGAATTTCGATGACAGACTGCTGCTGTATGTGGCGTTGCAACTGGATGAGCAGCATTGATTAATTGCCTGATAAGCGTTGCGCCATCAAGCAAAATGCCGGGTGGCGGCTTCGCCTTAACCCGGCCTACGAATACATTCACTCGCCGTTATTTGCGCGTCAGTTTTTCCAGATCGGCTTCAATTTCGCTGATCTTATTGGTCACGACACTTTCCAGATGACGTAAATCATCGAGGATCTTGCGTTTAAGATCGACTTCACTGCGATCGCGCTGGCAGATCTGATCCAGCTCGTCGATCACATAGCGCAGGTTTGGACTGATCTCCTGCACCTCTTTGTAGCCCTGACCGATGCCATCAGCGACCACTGTTTTACGTTGACGGGGATATTTGAACTTCACGCTCTTGGCAAAAAACTCGCCTTTATCCTTTTGGAAATAGATTTTCAGGATATCGTTGTTGGCTTCTTGCCGCAGGCTGTAACGATCGATCTCTTCAGGATTAGTAATGCCCAGACTTTTCAGATTGTCATACATAGCGGTACCCTTAAGCTCACTATAACCATTGAATAATTAACGAAAAGCCTTGTTTATGCCACTCGCAGATGTAAAAAAAGCGGGCTAAGCCCGCTTTTTCAAATTGCTGTTAGTCGATGGTACGCAACAGTTCGTTGATACCCACTTTGCCACGCGTTTTGGCGTCGACTTTCTTCACGATCACCGCGCAGTACAGACTGTATTTGCCATCTTTCGACGGCAGGTTGCCGGAAACGACAACAGAACCCGCCGGTACGCGGCCATAATGCACTTCGCCGGTTTCGCGATCGTAAATACGGGTGCTCTGACCGATATACACGCCCATGGAAATAACGGAACCTTCTTCGACAATCACGCCTTCCACGACTTCAGAACGCGCACCGATAAAGCAGTTATCTTCGATGATGGTCGGGTTTGCCTGTAATGGCTCCAGCACACCACCGATGCCAACGCCGCCGGACAGGTGAACATTCTTACCGATTTGCGCACAAGAACCTACGGTGGCCCAGGTATCAACCATCGTACCTTCATCGACATACGCACCAATGTTAACGTAAGACGGCATCAGCACGGTGTTACGGGCGATAAACGCACCCTGACGCACGGCAGCTGGCGGAACCACGCGGAAGCCTTCTTTCTGGAAGCGTGCTTCATCGTAGTCGGCGAATTTCATCGGCACTTTATCGAAGTAGCGGCTTTCCGCACCATCGATAACCTGATTATCGTTAATACGGAAAGAGAGCAGGACCGCTTTTTTCAGCCACTGATGGGTGACCCACTGGCCGTCAATCTTTTCTGCGACACGCAGTGCACCGGAATCCAGTAAAGAAATAACCTGATTAACCGCTTCACGGGTTACGGTATCCACATTTGCCGGAGTGATGTCGGCACGATGCTCAAAAGCGGACTCAATAACGTTCTGTAACTGCTGCATTGTTAAACTCTTTCCATAATAAATAAAAACATTACCCTTTATCGTTTGGATTGAGGGCCTCTGTCAACCGTTGATGTACTTCCTGCTGCAGCTCATTATTAAGGGCACGCCGGTCGGCGGTGGCGATTATGAATAAATCTTCTACTCGCTCGCCAATAGTTGTAATTCGGGCGCCATGCAGCGAAATTCCCAGATCGGCAAAAATCTGCCCGACTCGCGCCAGCAGGCCTGGTTGATCGAGTGCGATAAGTTCGAGGAATGATTTACGGTCGGTATGGGTCGGCAAAAAAGTAACCTCGGTATCGACGGTAAAGTGGCGTAATTTTGCCGGTTGACGACGCGGCTGCGGCGGCTGCCAACTGCGTTGAGTAATGGCTTGTTCCAGCCCAAAACGGATCGCTTCGTGCCTGTCTGACGACAGCGGACTGCCGTCCGGCTCCAGAACGATGAACGTATCCATCGCCATGCCATCACGGGTGGTGAAAATCTGTGCATCGTGAACGCTAAGATTACGTCTGTCCAGCTCGGCGCAGACGGCGGCAAACAGGTAAGGGCGGTCTGGGCTCCAGATGAAAATCTCCGTTCCGCCTCGCGTTGCCTGCGGGCTGAGTAAAATGAGCGGTTTGCTCAGATCGTGCTGCAGCAAATGGCGCGCATGCCAGGCCAGCTGATTTGGGCTGTGGCGCACGAAATAGTTGGCGCGACAGCGTGACCAGATATGGTGCAGCGCTTCTTCGTCAATGTTGTCCATTCGCAGCAACGCCAGCGCCTGAAGCTGATGATGGCGCACACGCTCGCGCATATCCGGGGTATTTTGCATTCCACGACGCAGCTGTTTTTCCGTGGCGAAGTATAATTCGCGCAGCAGGCTTTGCTTCCAGCTATTCCATAGCGTTTCGTTGGTGGCGCAAATATCGGCAACGGTCAGGCAGACCAGGAAG
The DNA here is from genome assembly GCF_033341895.1 of Citrobacter sp. HN-141. NCBI lineage: Bacteria > Pseudomonadati > Pseudomonadota > Gammaproteobacteria > Enterobacterales > Enterobacteriaceae > Citrobacter > Citrobacter sp. HN-141. Next base: position 226,228 of record NZ_JAWPBF010000006.1, read on the forward strand.
CGCAAACGGTGCTCCGTTTGTACTTCTTCGGCGAATTGCTTAATTACCTCCGGGTCCTGAATATCACGGCGCTGAGCGGTCACCGACATCAACAGATGCTGGCGCACCAGCCACATGACCAGATTCGTTTCGCGGGAGTTGAGTCCGTGTAATTCGGCGAACTTGAGTACGTCCTGAGCCCCCAGAATAGAGTGATCGCCGCCACGACCTTTGGCGATATCGTGGAACAGCGCAGCAATCAGAATGAGTTCCGGTTGACGCAAGCGCGGCCACAGATCCACACACAGCGGATGGCGCTGGCGGGTCTCTTCCCTGGCAAAACTTTCCAGTTTCAACATCACGCGGATAGTGTGCTCATCCACCGTATAAGCATGAAACAGGTCAAACTGCATTTGACCGACAATATGTGACCACTGCGGCATATAGGCCCATAACACGCTGTGGCGATGCATTGGCAGCAGACCGCGACTCACTGCGCCCGGATGGCGCAACATGCTGAGAAATAGCGAGCGCGCTTCCGGAATGTAGCACAGCGGTTGAGTTAAATGACGGCGGGCATGACGCAAATGACGCAGTGTGGTGGAGTAAATTCCGGTGATCGCGCTATTGCGTACCATGATGTAAAACATCCGCAAAATGGCCTCGGGCTCGCGGATAAACAGGTCGTCATTGCGCAGGTCAATCAATGTGCCACGCAGCTGAAAGTCGTCATCAATCGGGCGCGGTTTTTCATCGGCCGGCATGGCGAGGATCGCCTCGTCGAATAGCTGCAACAGCATGTGATTCAGTTCGCTGACCCGGCGGGTGACGCGGAAATAGTCTTTCATCATCCGCTCTATAGGCTCGTTGCCTTCACCGCCATAATTGAGGCGTTGAGCCACGCTGAGCTGGCGGTCAAACAGCAGGCGGTTGTCGTAACGGTTCACGATCAGATGCAATGCGAAGCGTATCCGCCACAGAATATGCAAACATTCATTCAGTTCGGCGCGTTCCGCCAGCGTCAGGAAGCCGAAGCCGACCATCTCATCCAGCGACGTGGCACCAAAATGACGGCGGGCGACCCATTGCAAGGTGTGGATGTCGCGCAGCCCACCTGGACTGCTTTTGATATCCGGCTCCAGATTGTAGCTGGTGCCGTGATAGCGCTGGTGGCGTTGATTTTGCTCTTCTACTTTGGCCGCGTAAAATTTATCGGATGGCCAGAAACCCTCGCTGAAAATATGCTTTTGCAGCTCAAGGAACAGCGCAACATCGCCAATCAGCAGTCGTGTTTCAATCAGGTTGGTAGCGACGGTTAAATCTGACAGTCCTTCCAGCAGACACTCTTCCAGCGTACGCACGCTGTGTCCTACCTCCAGCCGCACATCCCACAATAGCGTTAATAACTCGCCGACTTTTTCCGCCTGCGCGTCAGGCAGTTTTTTACGGCTAAGGATCAGCAGATCAATATCGGACAGTGGATGCAGTTCACCACGCCCGTAGCCGCCAACGGCAACCAGCGCCAGATCGGCAATCTGACCGAAACCTGCTTCAATCCACAGGCGCTGCAGCAACTGGTCAATAAATTCGGTGCGGGCTTCGATTAACTGTTCAGCGGAAATTCCGCTGTCAAAAGCCTCCCCCAGCCAGTGCTGGAAATTATCAATATGGGCTTTAATGCCGGTACAGTTGAGGTCGTGCTGTGGCCATGTTCCTGGGTTTTGCGGTTGGCCAGGCAGGGTAGGGAGGGCAGTATTTGCGTGCTGTTCAGGAAGAGTATTCATTGTTACCACCCATTAAAAAGCCGGATGACGCTTACGCTTATCCGGCCTACGGGAGAGTGCCATTTGTAGGCCTGATAAGCGACAGCGCCATCAGGCAATAAGTTATTCGTCGTGCGTAATAATCGCTGGGATGGTGTCATCCTTGCGTAACGTCAGAATTTCACAGCCGTTTTCCGTTACCACAATAGTATGCTCGTACTGAGCAGACAAGCTGCGATCTTTCGTTTTCACCGTCCAGCCGTCTTTCATGGTACGGATACGGTAATCACCAGCATTCAGCATCGGTTCTACGGTGAAGGTCATGCCCGGCTGCAGTACTACGCCGCCGTCGTCTGCATCGTAGTGCAGAACCTGAGGCTCTTCATGGAAGCCGCGACCGATACCGTGGCCGCAGTATTCACGTACCACAGAAAAGCCTTCGCCTTCTGCGTATTTCTGAATTGCAGCACCCAGGGTACGCAGGCGAATACCCGGTTTTACCATACGTAGCGCCAGATACAGGCTTTCCTGCGTTACGCGGCACAGACGCTCGCCAAGAATGGTTGGTTTACCGACGATAAACATTTTGGACGTATCGCCGTGGTACTCGTCTTTAATCACGGTGACGTCGATGTTGACGATGTCGCCGTCTTTCAGGTGCTTAGCGTCATCCGGGATCCCGTGGCACACGACTTCATTAATAGAGATGCACACGGATTTCGGATAACCGTGATAACCCAGGCATGCGGAAATCGCCTGCTGCTCATTCACGATATAGTCATTACAGATGCGATCCAGCTCGCCGGTGCTGACGCCCGGTTTGATAAACGGTTCGATCATCTCCAGCACTTCGGCTGCCAGACGGCCGGCGACGCGCATTTTTTCGATTTCTTCAGGAGTCTTAATTGAGATAGCCATGAATTCTGTCCATCAGTGTCGATTATTTCGACAATAATTGTGTAAGTGTCGTCAATGGTATCAGTCTGGGGTGTACCCTGCCAAATTGAGAATCATTCTGAACTTCGCCTTTCGTGCCACAGGTGCGTTGGCTACATTTTTTCACCCCAGTCACTTACCGGCCGTAAGCTCCCGGGGATTCAAAAATTTGCCGCCTGCCTGTAACACGAAATTCATCGTTCAATCCAGCACAGACCGCCAACAATTATTGGTGTCGCTGGCGTATTTGTGGTATAAAGCGCGCCGGACTTCCGATCCATTCGAAGACTACACACGATGGACGGGAGCGACAAATCTCACTTTGTGTAACAACACACACGTATCGGCACATATTCCGGGGTGCCCTTTGGGGTCGGTAATATGGGATGCGTGGAGGCTTAACCCCAACTTTTATATATAGAGGTTTTAATCATGGCAACTGTTTCCATGCGCGACATGCTCAAGGCTGGTGTTCACTTTGGTCACCAGACCCGTTACTGGAACCCGAAAATGAAGCCGTTCATCTTCGGTGCGCGTAACAAAGTTCACATCATCAACCTTGAGAAAACTGTACCGATGTTCAACGAAGCTCTGGCTGAACTGAACAAGATCTCTGCTCGTAAAGGTAAAATCCTTTTCGTTGGTACTAAACGCGCTGCAAGCGAAGCGGTGAAAGAAGCTGCTAACAACTGCGACCAGTTCTTCGTGAACCATCGCTGGTTGGGCGGTATGCTGACTAACTGGAAAACCGTTCGTCAGTCCATCAAACGTCTGAAAGATCTGGAAACTCAGTCTCAGGACGGTACTTTCGAAAAGCTGACCAAGAAAGAAGCGCTGATGCGTACTCGTGAGCTTGAGAAACTGGAAAACAGCCTGGGCGGTATCAAAGACATGGGCGGCCTGCCGGACGCTCTGTTCGTAATCGATGCTGACCACGAGCACATTGCTATCAAAGAAGCAAACAACCTGGGTATCCCGGTATTTGCTATCGTTGATACCAACTCTGATCCGGACGGTGTTGACTTCGTTATCCCGGGTAACGACGACGCAATCCGTGCTGTGACCCTGTACCTGGGCGCTGTAGCTACTACCGTTCGTGAAGGCCGTTCTCAGGATCTGGCTTCCCAGGCGGAAGAAAGCTTCGTAGAAGCTGAATAATAAGGCTTGATAACTTCCCCGAGGTAGTTCGAGTTGCAGGAAGGCGGCAAGCTCGAGAATTCCCGGGAGCTTACACAAGTAAGTGACCGGGATGAGCGAGCAAAGATAACGCACCTGCGGCTCGGAATATAAAGGGGAAGAGCCCTTATAAACCAGGTAGTATCATGTTTGGTTAGGGGCCCTTCAGGCCCCTTTTTCACTTTTAAATCTGTGCGGTTTCATGCCGGGCAGATCAAATCTTCCGAGGATTTTAGAATGGCTGAAATTACCGCATCCCTGGTAAAAGAGCTGCGTGAGCGTACTGGCGCAGGCATGATGGATTGCAAAAAAGCACTGACTGAAGCTAATGGCGACATCGAGCTGGCAATCGAAAACATGCGTAAGTCCGGTGCTATCAAAGCAGCGAAAAAAGCAGGCAACGTTGCTGCTGACGGCGTAATCAAAACCAAAATCGACGGCAATATCGCTTTCATTCTGGAAGTTAACTGCCAGACTGACTTCGTTGCTAAAGATGCTGGTTTCCAGGCATTTGCTGACAAAGTACTGGACGCTGCCGTTGCTGGCAAAATCACTGACGTTGAAGTTCTGAAAGCACAGTTCGAAGAAGAACGTGTTGCTCTGGTTGCTAAAATCGGTGAGAACATCAACATCCGTCGCGTTGCTTCCCTGGAAGGCGAAGTACTGGGTAGCTATCAGCACGGTGCGCGCATCGGTGTTCTGGTTGCTGCAACTGGCGCTGATGAAGAACTGGTTAAACAGCTGGCAATGCACATTGCTGCAAGCAAACCAGAATTCGTTAAGCCGGAAGACGTTTCTGCTGAAGTAGTAGAAAAAGAATACCAGGTTCAGCTGGACATCGCGATGCAGTCTGGCAAGCCGAAAGAAATCGCAGAGAAAATGGTTGAAGGCCGCATGAAGAAATTCACCGGCGAAGTTTCTCTGACTGGTCAGCCTTTCGTTATGGAACCGAGCAAATCTGTTGCTCAGCTGCTGAAAGAGCACAACGCTGACGTAACGGGTTTCATCCGCTTCGAAGTGGGTGAAGGCATCGAGAAAGTTGAGACTGACTTTGCAGCAGAAGTTGCTGCGATGTCCAAGCAGTCTTAATTTTAAAAGGAGCCGCCTGAGGGCGGCTTCTTTTTGCGTCCGACTTGTAAATTCAGCTAAGCGCTATAGTGGTAAGGCTGAAAAGCGACATACAATGTCGCTGGAATTAACTCATCTCATTCGTTGACAGTCTCAGGAAAGAAACATGGCTACCAATGCAAAACCCGTCTACAAACGTATTCTGCTTAAGTTAAGTGGCGAAGCTCTGCAAGGTTCAGAAGGCTTCGGTATTGATGCAAGCATACTTGACCGTATGGCTCAGGAAATCAAAGAGCTGGTCGAGCTGGGAATCCAGGTTGGCGTAGTGATCGGTGGTGGTAACCTGTTCCGTGGTGCTGGTCTGGCGAAAGCAGGGATGAACCGCGTTGTGGGCGACCACATGGGCATGTTAGCCACCGTGATGAACGGTCTGGCGATGCGCGATGCGCTTCACCGCGCCTATGTGAACGCTCGCCTGATGTCCGCAATTCCTCTGAACGGCGTGTGTGATAACTACAGCTGGGCGGAAGCGATCAGCCTGTTGCGTAACAACCGCGTGGTTATTTTATCCGCCGGTACAGGCAACCCGTTCTTCACCACCGACTCCGCAGCCTGCCTGCGTGGTATTGAAATTGAAGCGGATGTGGTTCTGAAAGCCACTAAAGTTGATGGTGTGTTTACCGCCGATCCGGCTAAAGATCCAACAGCAACCATGTACGAACAGTTGACCTATGCTGAAGTACTGGATAAAGAACTGAAAGTGATGGATCTGGCTGCGTTCACGCTGGCTCGTGACCATAAATTACCGATTCGTGTCTTCAACATGAATAAACCGGGTGCGCTGCGCCGTGTAGTGATGGGTGAAAAAGAAGGCACGTTAATCACTGAATAATTCCCGTTGCGGCTAAATGCAGGTAATATTCCGCTTTAATGTCGCGGGATACGTCCCTCAAAATTAATCAAGACTATACTTGTCACACCTTGCGTAGTGGGTATGGTCTGACTGAAACAAGCTTTCAAGGATTCGTAACGTGATCAACGATATCAGAAAAGATGCTGAAGTACGCATGGACAAATGCGTCGAAGCATTCAAAAATCAAATCAGCAAAATTCGCACGGGTCGTGCTTCTCCCAGCCTGCTGGATGGCATTATCGTGGAATATTACGGCACGCCGACTCCGCTGCGCCAGCTGGCAAGCGTAACGGTTGAAGATTCCCGTACCCTGAAAATCAACGTGTTTGACCGCTCTATGGGTCCTGCTGTTGAGAAAGCGATTATGGCTTCCGACCTCGGTCTGAACCCAAGCTCAGCGGGCTCTGACATCCGCGTTCCACTGCCGCCGCTGACCGAAGAGCGTCGTAAAGATCTGACCAAGATCGTTCGTGGCGAAGCTGAAGGTGCGCGTGTTGCTGTGCGTAACGTACGCCGTGATGCCAACGACAAAGTGAAAGCGCTGCTGAAAGATAAAGAGATCAGCGAAGATGACGATCGCCGTTCTCAGGACGACGTACAGAAACTGACCGATGCTGCAATCAAGAAAGTTGATGCGGCGCTGGCAGAGAAAGAAGCGGAACTGATGCAGTTCTGATTCGCCTGTACGCTAAAAACGCCGCTTAGAAGGCCTGAGAAGGCTGGATGGCGGCGTTTTGCTTTTTATCCTGTCTCAATTCTTCTGGATGTCTCATGAAGCAATTAACCATCCTGGGCTCAACCGGCTCTATTGGTTGCAGTACGCTCGATGTAGTACGCCATAACCCGGATAAATTTCGTGTTGCTGCGTTGGTAGCGGGTAAAAATGTCGCCCGTATGGTGGAGCAATGTCTGGAGTTTTCCCCCCGCTACGCGGTGATGGATGACGAAAAAAGTGCAGCGCTGGTGAAAGCCGCATTGCGCGAGCAGGGAAGCCGCACCGAGGTGATGTGCGGGCAGCAGGCTGCCTGTGATATGGCCGCGCTGGATGATGTCGATCAGGTCATGGCGGCGATAGTCGGCGCGGCCGGTTTGTTGCCAACGCTTGCGGCAATCCGCGCGGGCAAAAACATTTTGCTGGCGAATAAAGAGTCTCTGGTAACCTGCGGGCGTCTGTTTATGGACGACGTAAAACGCCACAAAGCGCAGCTTTTGCCGGTAGATAGCGAACATAACGCGATTTTTCAGAGTTTACCGCAACCTATCCAACACAATCTGGGATACGCTGACCTTGAGCAAAACGGTGTTGTGTCTGTTCTGCTTACCGGGTCTGGTGGCCCTTTCCGTGAAACCCCATTGCACGATCTGGCGCTAATGACTCCCGATCAGGCATGCCGTCATCCGAATTGGTCGATGGGACGAAAAATCTCCGTCGATTCCGCCACCATGATGAATAAAGGTCTGGAATACATTGAAGCGCGTTGGTTGTTTAATGCCAGTGCAAGCCAGATGGAAGTGCTGATCCATCCACAGTCGGTTATTCACTCTATGGTCCGTTATCAGGATGGTAGCGTCCTGGCCCAGTTGGGTGAGCCTGATATGCGCACACCTATCGCCCATACGATGGCATGGCCGGAACGTGTGAGTTCTGGCGTTAAGCCTGTCGATTTTTGCAAACTCAGTGCGTTGACGTTTTCCGCACCTGATTATCAGCGTTATCCGTGCCTGAAACTGGCGATGGACGCGTTTGAGCAAGGACAGGCTGCGACAACTGCGCTGAACGCCGCAAATGAGATTACCGTTGCCGCATTTTTGGCGCAGCAGATTCGATTTACGGATATCGCCGATCTCAATTTGTCCGTACTGGATAAGATGGATTTGCAGGAACCGCAGTGCGTTGACGATGTGCTGAGGGTCGATGCCATCGCCAGAGATGTCGCGACAAAACAAGTGACACGACTCTCAAGCTGATGATAATCCCTCTGTGAGGGATCGTGCTATTTGTTAGCGTTGGGCTTCAGTGATATAGTCTGCGCCACCTGATCGCAGGTATTTGCTTTTTTTCGATCGGGTAAGCCGTGGTTTGACACGGCTTTTTTGTGGATGCACAAAATCATTCAGGTTGCATCAAGGCGGCAAGTGAATGAGTTCCCTGGATCATACAAATAGTATGTGACAGGGGCGAATAAGCACAGCCAACGAAGAGGCAGCCTGAAGGATGAAGCGCAAAGGCTTCAGTATTCCTGAGTACCGTATAATCCTTTCAGGGACTAAAAACGCGTTATGTTGTCTGCAACTAAACCATTAAGCGAAAATTTGCCAGCACATGGTTGTCGTCATGTCGCAATTATCATGGATGGCAATGGCCGCTGGGCGAAAAAGCAAGGGAAGATTCGTGCCTTTGGGCATAAGGCCGGAGCAAAATCCGTCCGCCGGGCTGTCTCTTTTGCTGCCAATAACGGTATTGATGCGTTAACGCTGTATGCCTTTAGCAGTGAGAACTGGAACCGACCAGCGCAGGAAGTCAGTGCGTTAATGGAGTTGTTTGTGTGGGCACTTGATAGCGAAGTGAAAAACCTGCACCGCCATAACGTGCGCCTGCGGATTATTGGGGATATCAGTCGATTTAACACTCGTTTGCAAGAACGGATTCGCAAGTCGGAAGCGCTTACCGCCCAGAATACCGGGTTAACGCTGAATATTGCCGCGAATTACGGTGGACGGTGGGATATTGTCCAGGGCGTCAGGCAACTGGCACAACAGGTGCAGGAAGGTCTGTTGCGTCCAGAGCAAATTGATGAAGAGATGCTTGGTCAGCAAGTGTGTATGCATGAGCTGGCTCCTGTGGATTTAGTGATAAGGACTGGGGGAGAGCATCGAATTAGTAATTTTTTGTTGTGGCAAATTGCCTATGCCGAACTTTACTTTACGGATGTTCTTTGGCCCGATTTCGATGAACAAGACTTTGAAGGTGCGCTACATGCCTTTGCTAATCGTGAGCGTCGTTTCGGCGGCACCGAGCCCGGTGATGAAAAAGCCTGATGGGGGTCGCTTTTGCTGAAGTATCGCCTGATTTCTGCTTTTGTTTTAATACCCGTTGTCATCGCGGCGTTGTTTTTGCTGCCGCCGGTGGGGTTCGCCATTGTTACGCTGGTCGTCTGTATGCTGGCCGCCTGGGAATGGGGACAGTTAAGCGGTTTTGCCACTCGTACACAGCGAGTCTGGTTGGCGGTTTTGTGCGGGCTATTGCTGGCACTGATGCTGTTTTTGCTGCCTGAGTATCATCATAATATTCACCAACCGCTGGTTGAAGTGTCGCTTTGGGCGTCGCTGGGCTGGTGGGCCGTGGCGCTATTACTGGTGCTGTTTTACCCCGGTTCAGCCTCGGTCTGGCGTAATTCCAAAACATTACGCATAATTTTCGGCGTGTTAACCATTGTTCCTTTCTTTTGGGGAATGCTGGCGCTACGTGCCTGGCACTATGATGAGAATCATTATAGTGGCGCGCTATGGCTGCTCTATGTCATGATCCTCGTTTGGGGAGCGGATTCAGGTGCGTATATGTTTGGTAAGATGTTTGGCAAACATAAACTGGCGCCGAAGGTTTCTCCTGGTAAAACCTGGCAGGGTTTTATTGGCGGACTTGCCACTGCAGCTGTAATCTCGTGGGGTTATGGTATGTGGGCGAATCTTGAAGTTGCGCCTGTCACCTTGCTCATTTGCTCCATCGTTGCAGCCCTGGCCTCCGTGCTGGGTGACCTGACCGAGAGTATGTTTAAGCGTGAAGCAGGTATTAAGGACAGTGGTCACTTAATCCCAGGGCACGGCGGTATTCTGGATCGTATTGACAGCCTGACGGCTGCGGTGCCGGTCTTTGCTTGCCTGTTGTTACTGGTATTCAGGACGCTCTAACGGATGGTCTTATGCTGAGTATTCTCTGGAATCTGGCTGCATTCATCGTTGCACTTGGTGTGCTTATCACCGTGCATGAATTTGGTCATTTCTGGGTTGCGCGGCGCTGCGGAGTCCGCGTCGAGCGCTTTTCCATTGGCTTTGGAAAAGCGCTTTGGCGCCGTACCGATAAACAGGGTACGGAATACGTTATCGCCTTAATTCCCCTCGGCGGTTACGTCAAAATGCTGGATGAGCGCGCTGAACCGGTCGCACCGGAATTGCGCCATTACGCCTTCAACAATAAAACGGTTGGACAACGCGCAGCCATTATCGCTGCAGGCCCAATTGCAAATTTCCTCTTCGCTATTTTTGCCTACTGGCTGGTCTTTATCATCGGTGTCCCTGGCGTTCGTCCGGTTGTTGGTGAAATAACACCCAACTCGATTGCTGCCCAGGCGCAAATTCAGCCGGGTACGGAACTAAAAGCGGTTGATGGCATCGAAACCCCTGATTGGGATGCCGTCCGATTGCAGCTGGTATCCAAAATTGGTGATGAGCATACGACCCTCAGCGTGGCGCAGTTTGGCAGTGACCAGCGACAGGACAAAACGCTGGATTTACGCCATTGGGCATTTGAGCCAGACAAAGAGGATCCTGTCTCTAGTTTGGGCATTCGTCCACGTGGTCCGCAGATTGAACCGGTGCTGTCAGAAGTGCAGGTTAACTCCGCGGCAAGTAAGGCGGGTTTGCAAGCTGGCGACAGGATCGTTAAAGTCAATGGTCAGCCGCTGACGCAATGGATGACGTTCGTGACGTTGGTGCGCGATAATCCTGATAAGCCGTTAGCGCTAGAAATTGAAAGACAAGGGAATTCCTTGTCTTTGACGTTAACCCCGGATTCAAAACCGGGTAACGGAAAGGCCGAAGGTTTTGCGGGCGTAGTGCCTAAAATTATCCCTCTGCCTGATGAGTATAAGACTGTACGCCAGTATGGGCCATTCAGCGCCATCCTCGAAGCCTCGGATAAAACGTGGCAGTTGATGAAGCTAACGGTCAGTATGCTGGGAAAATTGATTACCGGTGATGTAAAACTGAACAACCTCAGTGGGCCGATTTCTATCGCCCAGGGGGCTGGGATGTCAGCGGAGTTCGGGGTTATTTATTACCTGATGTTCCTTGCGCTTATCAGCGTGAACTTAGGGATAATTAACCTGTTTCCGTTGCCCGTTCTTGACGGGGGGCATCTGCTGTTCCTGGCGATTGAAAAGCTGAAGGGCGGTCCGGTATCCGAGCGGGTTCAAGACTTTAGTTATCGCATTGGCTCTATCTTGCTGGTGTTGTTAATGGGGCTTGCACTTTTCAATGATTTCTCTCGGTTGTAAGAGAGTGTTAGGAAGAACGCATAATAACGATGGCGATGAAAAAGTTGCTCATAGCGTCGCTGCTGTTTAGCAGCGCCACCGTATACGGTGCTGAAGGGTTCGTAGTGAAGGACATTCATTTCGAAGGCCTACAGCGAGTCGCCGTTGGTGCGGCTCTCCTCAGTATGCCGGTGCGCACAGGCGACACGGTTAATGATGAAGATATCAGTAATACCATTCGTGCTCTGTTCGCCACCGGTAACTTTGAGGATGTCCGCGTCCTGCGCGATGGTGATACCCTTCTGGTTCAGGTAAAAGAACGTCCGACGATTGCCAGCATCACTTTCTCCGGTAACAAATCGGTGAAAGACGACATGCTGAAGCAAAACCTCGAGGCGTCTGGCGTACGTGTTGGCGAATCTCTGGATCGCACAACGCTTGCCGATATCGAAAAAGGCCTGGAAGATTTTTACTATAGCGTCGGTAAATACAGCGCCAGTGTGAAAGCGGTGGTCACGCCGTTGCCGCGTAACCGCGTTGACCTCAAACTGGTCTTCCAGGAAGGCGTTTCGGCGAAGATCCAACAGATCAATATCGTCGGCAACCATGCCTTCACAACCGACGAGCTTATCTCTCACTTCCAACTGCGCGATGAAGTACCGTGGTGGAACGTGGTGGGCGATCGTAAATACCAGAAACAGAAACTCGCGGGCGATCTTGAAACCCTGCGCAGTTACTATCTGGATCGCGGTTATGCTCGCTTCAATATCGATTCCACGCAGGTTAGCCTGACGCCGGATAAAAAAGGTATCTACATCACCGTTAACATCACAGAAGGCGAGCAGTACAAGCTTTCTGGGGTCCAGGTGAGTGGTAACCTGGCTGGACACTCTGCCGAAATTGAGACCCTGACGAAAATCGAACCGGGTGAACTCTATAACGGCACCAAAGTGACCAAGATGGAAGATGATATCAAGAAGCTTCTGGGACGCTATGGTTATGCCTACCCGCGTGTACAGTCGCAGCCTGAAATCAACGATGCAGACAAAACCGTTAAATTGCGTGTAAACGTGGATGCGGGTAACCGTTTCTATGTGCGTAAGATCCGTTTTGAAGGTAACGACACCTCGAAAGATTCCGTACTGCGTCGCGAAATGCGCCAGATGGAAGGCGCCTGGTTGGGCAGCGATCTGGTTGACCAGGGTAAAGAGCGTCTGAACCGTCTGGGTTACTTTGAAACTGTCGATACCGATACTCAACGTGTTCCGGGCAGTCCTGATCAGGTTGATGTGGTCTATAAGGTGAAAGAACGCAACACCGGTAGCTTTAACTTCGGTGTGGGTTACGGCACAGAAAGTGGCGTGAGCTTCCAGGCGGGCGTTCAGCAGGATAACTGGTTAGGTACCGGTTATTCCGTCGGGATTAGCGGTACCAAAAACGACTATCAGACCTATACTGAACTGTCTGTCACCAACCCGTACTTCACCGTCGATGGTGTGAGTCTCGGTGGTCGTGTCTTCTATAACGACTTTGAGGCAGATGATGCAGATCTGTCCGACTATACCAACAAAAGCTATGGTACGGACGTAACGCTGGGCTTCCCGGTCAACGAATACAACACGTTGCGCGCAGGCCTGGGTTATGTGCATAACAAACTGTCCAACATGCAGCCGCAGATTGCGATGGATCGTTATCTTGATTCAATGGGACAAGATGATACCAGCAGTTTTGCCGCGGATGACTTCACCTTCAACTACGGTTGGACCTACAACAAGCTGGACCGTGGGTATTTCCCTACGGAAGGTACGCGTGTCAACCTGAACGGTAAAGTGACTGTTCCGGGGTCTGATAACGAATACTACAAAGCGACGTTGGATACGGCGACCTATGTGCCGATCGATGACGACCACAAGTGGGTGGTTCTGGGACGTACCAAGCTGGGCTATGGTGATGGCATTGGCAGTAAAGAGATGCCGTTCTATGAGAACTTCTACGCGGGTGGTTCCAGTACCGTGCGTGGCTTCCAGTCCAATACTATCGGCCCGAAAGCCGTCTATAAGAACGGGGCTTATTCTGGCGATAGAGACAATAATGACAACTACGAAGAGTGTACGGGCGCTGCGCTGTGTAAATCAGACGATGCAGTCGGCGGTAACGCCATGGCTGTAGCCAGCCTGGAATTTATTACCCCGACGCCATTTATCAGCGATAAGTATGCCAACTCGGTGCGTACCTCCTTCTTCTGGGATATGGGTACCGTGTGGGATACAAACTGGCAGAACACTGCCGACACTCGTGCACTTGGCGTGCCAGACTACAGTGATCCGAATAATATCCGTATGTCTGCGGGTATCGCGTTACAATGGATGTCCCCATTGGGGCCGTTGGTTTTCTCCTACGCCCAACCGTTCAAGAAGTACGATGGAGACAAAGCGGAACAGTTCCAGTTTAACATTGGTAAAACCTGGTAATTGTTCTTCGCAAAGGAATGTAGTGGTAGTGTAGCGCTGACTTTAGGCGATCTTGCATGGGATCGCCTGGCCACGCAAAGAACTGCACCTTCGGGTGCAAATGGGATGGTAAGGAGTTAATTGTGAAAAAGTGGTTATTAGCTGCAGGTCTCGGTTTAGCGATGGCAACGTCCGCACAGGCTGCTGACAAAATTGCAATCGTCAACATGGGTAGCCTGTTCCAACAGGTTGCACAGAAGACGGGTGTTTCTACTACGCTGGAAAATGAGTTCAAAGGCCGTGCCAGCGAACTGCAGCGTATGGAATCCGACCTGCAATCTAAAATGCAGCGTCTGCAATCAATGAAAGCAGGCAGCGACCGTACCAAGCTGGAAAAAGACGTCATGGCTCAGCGCCAGACTTTCTCTCAGAAAGCGCAGGCTTTCGAGCAGGATCGTCAACGTCGTTCTAACGAAGAACGCGGCAAGCTGGTTAATCGTATCCAGACAGCTGTGAAATCTGTTGCGAGCAGCCAGAGCATCGATCTGGTTGTTGACGCGAACACCGTTGCATACAACAGCAGCGATGTAAAAGACATCACCGCTGACGTACTGAAACAGGTTAAATAAGTAATGCCTTCAATTCGACTGGCTGATTTAGCAGAGCAGTTGGATGCAGAATTACACGGTGATGGCGATATCGTCATCACCGGCGTAGCGTCCATGCAATCTGCGCAAACTGGCAACATCACGTTCATGGTGAATCCAAAGTACCGTGAGCACCTGAGTGCATGCCAGGCTTCTGCCGTTGTGATGACGCAGGACTCCCTTCCGTTTGCTAAGAGTGCTGTGTTGGTAGTGAAGAATCCCTACCTGACCTATGCACGAATGGCGCAAATTTTAGATACCACGCCTCAGCCTGCGCAAAACATTGCACCCAGTGCAGTGATCGATGCAACGGCGAAGTTGGGTAACAATGTTTCAGTGGGCGCGAATGCGGTCATTGAGTCTGGCGTAGAACTGGGCGATAACGTGGTTATCGGCGCAGGTTGCTTCGTTGGAAAAAACACAAAAATCGGCGCAGGTTCACGCTTGTGGGCGAATGTGACGATTTACCACGACATTCAGATCGGTGAAAATTGCCTGATCCAGTCCAGCACTGTTGTCGGATCCGACGGATTTGGTTACGCGAACGATCGCGGTAACTGGGTGAAGATCCCGCAGCTTGGTCGCGTGATTATTGGCGATCGTGTTGAGATTGGCGCATGTACCACGATTGACCGTGGTGCGCTGGACGATACCGTGATCGGTAATGGTGTTATCATTGATAACCAGTGCCAGATTGCGCATAACGTCGTGATTGGCGACAATACGGCGGTAGCCGGTGGCGTCATTATGGCGGGTAGCCTGAAGATTGGCCGTTACTGCATGATTGGCGGCGCCAGCGTGATTAATGGGCATATGGAAATATGCGACAAAGTCACGGTAACTGGCATGGGTATGGTGATGCGTCCTATCACAGAACCTGGCGTCTACTCCTCAGGCATTCCGCTACAACCCAACAAGGTATGGCGTAAAACAGCTGCACTGGTGATGAACATTGATGATATGAGCAAGCGCCTCAAAGCGATTGAGCGCAAGGTTAATCAACAAGACTAATACATCGTTTTACGCATGTCTGACTTTACGGCCTGTCACATTCCTGGGATTGCGGCAGGCCGTGTTATTATTGCCTTTTAGTATATTTAGACAGGAAGAGTATTTTGACTACTAACACTCATACTCTGCATATTGAAGAGATTTTAGAACTTCTGCCGCACCGTTTTCCGTTTTTACTGGTAGACCGCGTGCTGGATTTTGAAGAAGGTCGTTTTCTGCGCGCAGTGAAAAATGTATCCGTTAACGAGCCTTTCTTTCAGGGCCACTTCCCGGGTAAACCGATTTTTCCTGGCGTGTTGATTCTGGAAGCGATGGCGCAGGCCACGGGTATTCTGGCGTTTAAAAGCGTAGGAAAACTGGAGCCAGGCGAACTGTATTATTTCGCCGGTATTGATGAAGCACGCTTTAAGCGTCCCGTCGTGCCTGGCGATCAGATGATCATGGAAGTGACTTTCGAGAAAACGCGCCGCGGCCTGACCCGTTTCAAAGGGGTTGCGCTGGTCGACGGTAAAGTTGTGTGCGAAGCAACGATGATGTGTGCCCGTAGCCGGGAGGCCTGATACGTGATTGATAAATCCGCCTTTATTCACCCAACAGCCATTGTCGAAGACGGCGCCAGCATTGGCGCTAATGCTCACATTGGCCCATTTTGTATTGTTGGACCCCATGTTGAAATTGGTGAGGGTACCGTACTGAAGTCTCACGTTGTCGTGAATGGCCATACAAAAATTGGTCGCGATAACGAGATTTATCAGTTTGCCTCCATTGGTGAAGTGAACCAGGACCTGAAATATGCTGGTGAACCGACCCGTGTGGAAATTGGCGATCGCAACCGCATTCGCGAAAGCGTTACCATTCATCGTGGCACAGTGCAAGGCGGTGGGTTGACGAAGGTGGGCAGCGATAACTTACTGATGATTAACGCACACGTTGCGCATGATTGTACGGTAGGTAACCGCTGCATTCTGGCGAATAACGCGACACTTGCCGGACATGTAACGCTTGATGACTTTGTTATCATCGGCGGCATGACCGCGGTGCACCAGTTCTGCATTATTGGTGCACACGTGATGGTGGGTGGCTGTTCTGGCGTAGCCCAGGACGTCCCGCCGTACGTTATCGCCCAGGGCAACCACGCGACGCCATTTGGCGTTAACATCGAAGGTCTGAAACGCCGTGGATTCACCCGTGAAGCGATTACCGCGATCCGCAACGCCTATAAGGCGCTGTATCGCAGCGGTAAAACGCTTGAGGAAGTGAAACCTGAAATCGCCGAACTGGCGAAGCAGTACCCCGATGTTCAGGCTTTTAGTGACTTTTTTGAACGCTCAACGCGTGGTCTGATTCGTTAATGACTGAGCAGCGTCCTTTAACGATTGCCCTTGTCGCCGGAGAAACCTCCGGCGATATTCTTGGTGCCGGTTTAATTCGTGCACTCAAGGCTCGTGTTCCCAATGCGCGTTTTGTTGGCGTTGCGGGGCCATTGATGCAGGCGGAAGGCTGTGAAGCCTGGTACGAAATGGAAGAACTGGCAGTAATGGGCATTGTAGAAGTGCTCGGACGCCTGCGCCGTTTACTGCATATTCGTGCCGATCTCACTCGCCGATTCACCGACCTTAAGCCGGATGTTTTCGTCGGGATCGATGCGCCTGATTTCAACATTACCCTTGAAGGTAACCTGAAATCGCAGGGTATTAAAACCATTCATTATGTCAGCCCCTCTGTATGGGCGTGGCGACAGAAACGCGTTTTCAAAATAGGCAGATCCACCAATATGGTGTTGGCCTTTCTGCCTTTCGAAAAAGCGTTTTATGACAAATTTAACGTCCCGTGTCGCTTTATCGGTCACACCATGGCGGACGCCATGCCGCTGGACCCGGATAAAAACGCGGCGCGTGATGTGTTAGGCATTCCTCATGATGCTCACTGCCTGGCGCTTTTGCCTGGGAGTCGTGGTGCAGAAGTGGAGATGCTCAGCGCCGATTTCCTGAAAACGGCGCAGCTATTACGTCAGCATTATCCGGATCTCGAAGTTGTCGTGCCGTTGGTCAATGCCAAACGGCGCGAGCAATTTGAACGTATCAAGGCTGAGGTTGCTCCGGAGCTTTCCGTGCATATGCTCAACGGAATGGGACGTGAAGCGATGATCGCCAGTGATGCTGCGCTGTTAGCCTCAGGCACGGCTGCACTGGAATGTATGCTGGCGAAATGCCCAATGGTTGTCGGCTATCGTATGAAACCTTTCACTTTCTGGTTGGCAAAACGTCTGGTGAAGACCGATTACGTATCACTGCCTAACCTGCTGGCGGGAAGAGAACTCGTCAAAGAGCTGTTGCAGGATGAATGTGAACCGCAGGCGCTGGCGCACGCGTTGCTGCCTCTGCTGGCGAACGGTAAAACCAGCCATGCGATGCACGACACGTTCCGCGAATTGCATCAGCAGATCCGTTGCAATGCGGATGAGCAGGCAGCGGATGCAGTTCTGGAGTTAGCACAATGATTGAATTTGTTTATCCACATACGCATTTGGTGGCGGGTGTGGATGAAGTTGGACGTGGCCCATTGGTTGGCGCGGTAGTGACTGCCGCCGTTATTCTTGACCCGGCACGTCCGATAGTGGGTCTTAACGACTCCAAAAAATTGTCGGAAAAGCGTCGGCTGGCGCTTTTTGATGAAATCAAAGATAAAGCGTTAAGCTGGAGCCTGGGGCGTGTGGAACCGCATGAAATCGATGAGCTGAACATTCTGCACGCCACGATGCTGGCAATGCAGCGTGCGGTTGCTGGTTTGCATATTGCGCCGGAATACGTCCTGATCGACGGAAACCGTTGCCCGACATTGCCGGTACCGTCGATGGCGGTGGTAAAAGGTGACAGCCGCGTTGCGGAAATCAGCGCAGCGTCCATCCTGGCGAAAGTAACGCGCGATGCTGAAATGGCCGAGCTGGATAAGGTGTTCCCGCAGTATGGTTTTGCTCAGCACAAAGGTTATCCAACCGCTTTTCATCTGGCTGCGCTCGCTGAGCATGGTGCAATTGAGCACCATCGTCGCAGTTTTGCTCCTGTCAAACGCGCACTGGGACTCACGTCCTGATTCTTGTGTTAAAGGAATCTGAAGATGTCTGAACCTCGTTTCGTCCACCTGCGGGTGCACAGCGACTACTCCATGATCGATGGGCTGGCGAAAACCGGGCCGCTGGTGAAAAAGGCGGCCGCGTTGGGCATGCCTGCGCTGGCGATCACCGATTTTACCAACCTGTGTGGTCTGGTGAAGTTTTACGGAGCGGGTCATGGCGCAGGTATTAAACCGATTGTTGGCGCAGATTTTCATGTCCGTAGCGAACTATTGGGTGATGAACTCACGCAACTGACGGTACTGGCGGCTAATAATACGGGCTACCAGAACCTGACGTTGTTGATTTCGAAAGCCTATCAGCGCGGTTATGGCGCAGAAGGACCGGTTATCGACCGGGATTGGTTGGTCGAGCTAAAAGAAGGTTTGATTTTGCTCTCCGGCGGTCGCATGGGCGATGTCGGACGCAGCCTGCTGCGCGGTAATAGCGCACTGGTTGACGAGTGCGTGGCGTTTTATGAAGAGCATTTCCCTAATTGCTACTTCCTTGAGCTGATCCGTACCGGTCGCCAGGATGAAGAAAATTACCTGCATGCTGCAGTAGCGCTGGCCGAAACACGTGGCCTGCCGGTGGTCGCGACCAACGATGTTCGCTTCCTTGAAACCGGTGACTTTGACGCACACGAAATCCGCGTGGCGATCCACGACGGCTTTACGCTTGATGATCCCAAACGCCCGCGCAACTACTCGCCGCAGCAGTATATGCGCAGCGAAGAGGAGATGTGCGAGCTGTTCTCCGATATCCCGGAAGCGCTGGAAAACACCGTCGAGATTGCCAAACGCTGTAACGTGACGGTGCGCCTGGGCGAATACTTCTTGCCGCAATTCCCGACCGGCGACATGACCACCGAGGATTTCCTCGTCGCGAAATCGCGTGAAGGCCTGGAAGAACGTCTGGCGTTTCTGTTCCCCGATCCTGAAGTTCGCGCGCAGAAGCGCCCGCCTTACGACGAACGTCTGGAGATTGAACTTAAAGTTATCAACCAGATGGGGTTCCCGGGCTACTTCCTGATCGTTATGGAATTTATCCAGTGGTCGAAAGATAACGGTGTACCGGTAGGCCCAGGACGTGGTTCTGGTGCGGGCTCGCTGGTGGCTTACGCGTTAAAAATTACCGACCTTGATCCGCTGGAATTTGACCTGCTGTTCGAACGCTTCCTGAACCCGGAACGTGTCTCGATGCCTGATTTCGACGTTGACTTCTGTATGGAGAAACGCGACCAGGTTATTGAACACGTCGCGGAAATGTATGGGCGCGATGCGGTTTCGCAGATTATTACCTTCGGTACCATGGCTGCAAAAGCGGTTATCCGCGATGTGGGGCGCGTGCTGGGGCATCCGTACGGTTTCGTTGACCGTATTTCGAAACTGGTGCCGCCCGATCCGGGTATGACGCTGGCCAAAGCCTTTGAGGCTGAACCTCAACTGCCGGAAATCTATGAGGCAGATGAAGAGGTTAGGGCGCTTATTGATATGGCGCGCAAGCTGGAAGGCGTCACGCGTAACGCGGGTAAACACGCCGGTGGTGTGGTTATCGCACCGACAAAAATTACTGATTTTGCACCGCTGTACTGTGATGAGCAGGGGCTGCACCCGGTTACCCAGTTTGATAAAAACGACGTGGAATACGCCGGCCTGGTGAAGTTCGACTTCCTCGGCCTGCGCACGCTCACCATCATCAACTGGGCGCTGGAGATGATCAACGCGCGGCGTGAGAAGAACGGCGAACCGCCGCTGGATATCGCCGCGATCCCGCTGGACGACAAGAAAAGTTTTGACATGCTGCAACGCTCGGAGACGACAGCCGTCTTCCAGCTTGAATCCCGCGGTATGAAAGATCTTATCAAGCGACTGCAGCCTGACTGCTTCGAAGATATGATAGCCCTGGTGGCACTGTTCCGCCCCGGTCCGCTACAGTCGGGGATGGTAGATAACTTTATTGACCGTAAGCACGGGCGTGAAGAGATCTCTTACCCGGATGTGCAGTGGCAACATGAGTGCCTGAAACCGGTACTGGAGCCAACCTACGGCATTATCCTGTATCAGGAACAGGTTATGCAGATTGCCCAGGAGCTGTCTGGGTATACCCTTGGCGGCGCGGACATGCTGCGTCGTGCGATGGGTAAGAAAAAGCCAGAAGAGATGGCCAAACAGCGCGGCACCTTTGAAGAAGGGGCGAAGAAGCGTGGTGTAGACGGCGAGCTGGCGATGAAAATCTTTGACCTGGTGGAGAAATTCGCCGGTTATGGATTTAACAAATCGCACTCCGCTGCCTATGCGTTGGTCTCTTACCAGACGCTGTGGCTGAAAGCGCATTACCCCGCTGAGTTTATGGCGGCGGTGATGACGGCCGATATGGATAACACCGAGAAAGTGGTGGGATTAGTGGATGAATGCTGGCGTATGGGGCTGAAAATCCTGCCGCCAGATATCAACTCCGGGTTGTACCATTTTCACGTGAATGATGATGGCGAGATTGTTTATGGCATCGGCGCGATAAAAGGCGTGGGTGAAGGGCCAATTGAAGCTATTATTGAGGCGCGTAACGAAGGCGGCTACTTCCGCGAGCTGTTTGATCTCTGTGCACGCACGGATATCAAAAAACTTAACCGCCGGGTGCTGGAAAAGCTAATCATGTCCGGGGCGTTTGACCGCCTGGGGCCGCATCGCGCAGCACTGATGAACTCACTGAACGATGCGCTTAAAGCCGCCGATCAACATGCGAAAGCGGAAGCTATCGGTCAGGCCGATATGTTTGGCGTACTGGCGGAAGAGCCGGAACAAATTGAGCAATCCTATGCCAGCTGCCAGCCGTGGCCGGAACAGGTGGTACTGGACGGTGAGCGTGAAACGTTAGGGCTTTACCTGACGGGACACCCTATCAATCAGTATTTAAAAGAAATTGAGCGCTATGTCGGAGGCTACAGGCTGAAAGACATGCATCCGACAGAACGTGGTAAAGTTACCACGGCTGCGGGGCTCGTCATTGCTGCGCGGGTAATGGTCACCAAGCGCGGCAATCGTATCGGCATCTGTACACTGGATGACCGTTCCGGACGTCTGGAAGTGATGTTATTTACCGATGCTCTGGATAAATACCAGCATTTGCTGGAAAAAGACCGCATACTTATCGTCAGCGGACAGGTCAGCTTTGATGACTTCAGCGGTGGGCTTAAAATGATGGCCCGTGAAGTCATGGATATTGACGAAGCCCGGGAAAAATATGCTCGCGGGCTTGCTATCTCGCTGACGGACAGGCAAATTGATGACCAGCTTTTAAACCGACTCCGTCAGTCTCTGGAACCCCACCGCTCGGGGACAATTCCAGTACATCTCTACTATCAGAGGGCGGATGCACGAGCACGATTGCGTTTTGGCGCAACGTGGCGTGTCTCTCCGAGCGATCGTTTGTTAAACGATCTCCGTGGCCTTATTGGTTCGGAGCAGGTGGAACTGGAGTTTGACTAATACAGGAATACTATGAGTCTGAATTTCCTTGATTTTGAACAGCCGATTGCAGAGCTGGAAGCAAAAATCGATTCTCTGACTGCGGTTAGCCGTCAGGATGAGAAACTGGATATTAACATCGATGAAGAAGTGCATCGTCTGCGTGAAAAAAGCGTAGAACTGACGCGTAAAATCTTCGCCGATCTTGGCGCATGGCAGGTAGCCCAGCTGGCTCGCCATCCACAGCGTCCATACACCCTGGATTATGTCCGCCTGGCGTTTGATGAATTTGATGAGCTGGCGGGCGATCGTGCCTATGCAGATGACAAGGCCATTGTCGGCGGCATCGCGCGTCTGGATGGCCGTCCGGTGATGATCATCGGTCATCAGAAAGGCCGTGAGACCAAAGAGAAAATTCGTCGTAACTTCGGCATGCCAGCGCCGGAAGGCTATCGCAAAGCGCTGCGTCTGATGGAAATGGCTGAGCGTTTCAATATGCCGATCATTACCTTCATCGACACCCCTGGGGCTTACCCGGGCGTAGGTGCGGAAGAACGTGGCCAGTCTGAAGCGATTGCGCGTAATCTGCGTGAGATGTCACGTCTGAGCGTACCGGTTATCTGCACCGTTATCGGTGAAGGGGGTTCCGGTGGTGCACTGGCGATCGGTGTGGGTGATAAAGTGAATATGCTGCAATACAGCACTTATTCCGTTATCTCCCCGGAAGGTTGTGCTTCTATTCTGTGGAAAAGCGCAGACAAAGCCCCGCTCGCTGCAGAAGCGATGGGGATTATCGCACCGCGTCTGAAAGAGCTGAAACTTATCGACTCTATCATCCCGGAGCCGCTGGGTGGCGCGCACCGCAACCCGGAAGTGATGGCTGCATCACTGAAAGCACAGCTGTTGGCCGATCTTGCCGATCTTGACGTGTTAAGCAAAGATGATTTGAAAAACCGTCGTTATCAGCGTCTGATGAGCTACGGCTACGCCTAAACTGCATTTATTCTGAAAAGGGCCACAACGCTGTGGCCCTTTTTTTTACCTGCGGTTTGACCAGGCTATGATTAACTAAGGTTTTTCCAGGAGGAACGCATGAATATCATTGCCATCATGGGACCGCATGGCGTCTTTTACAAAGATGAGCCCATCAAGGAGCTTGAACGTGCGCTACAGCAGCAGGGGTTTCAGATAATCTGGCCGCAGAATAGCAACGACCTGCTGAAATTTATTGAGCACAACCCGCGTATTTGTGGCGTCATTTTTGACTGGGATGAATACAGCCTGGATTTGTGTAGCGACATCAACCAGCTTAACGAATACCTCCCACTTTACGCCTTTATTAATACCCATTCGACGATGGATGTCAGCGCACACGATCTGCGCATGGCGCTGTGGTTCTTTGAGTACGCATTGGGTCAGTCTGACGATATTGCCACGCGTATTCGCCAGTATACCAATGAATATCTCGACAACATTACGCCACCTTTTACCAAAGCGCTGTTTACCTATGTGAAAGAGGGAAAGTACACTTTTTGTACCCCAGGGCATATGGCGGGAACGGCATACCAGAAAAGCCCGATCGGTTGCCTGTTCTATGATTTCTTTGGCGGCAATACGCTTAAGGCTGATGTCTCCATTTCGGTGACTGAGCTGGGATCGCTGCTCGACCATACCGGTCCGCACCTCGAAGCGGAGGAGTACATTGCGCGCACGTTTGGTGCCGAGCAAAGCTATATGGTGACCAACGGCACCTCGACGTCGAACAAGATTGTTGGCATGTATGCCGCACCTTCGGGAAGTACGCTACTGATTGACCGCAACTGTCATAAGTCTCTGGCGCATTTGCTGATGATGAGCGATGTCGTGCCCGTATGGCTCAAGCCGACGCGTAATGCGCTGGGTATCCTTGGCGGTATACCTAAGCGTGAATTTACCCGGGAGAGTATCGAGCGCAAGGTCACCGAGACGGTACAGGCGCAATGGCCGGTGCATGCGGTAATTACTAACTCCACTTACGATGGGTTGCTCTACAACACTAACTGGATCAAGCAAACCCTGGATGTGCCGTCTATTCACTTTGACTCGGCCTGGGTGCCCTACACCCATTTTCATCCGATCTATCAGGGGAAAAGCGGGATGAGCGGTGAAAGGGTGCCAGGGAAGGTGATTTTTGAAACTCAGTCCACCCACAAGATGCTGGCGGCGTTGTCACAGGCTTCGCTGATTCATATTAAAGGCGATTATGACGAAGAGACGTTCAACGAAGCCTTTATGATGCACACCTCCACGTCTCCAAGCTACCCGATTGTCGCTTCGATCGAGACGGCGGCAGCGATGCTGCGTGGAAACTCAGGTAAGCGGTTAATCAATCGTTCGGTGGAGCGGGCGCTGCATTTTCGCAAAGAAGTACAGCGGCTACGCGAAGAGTCGGATGGCTGGTTCTTTGATATCTGGCAGCCGGAAAAGGTCGATGAAGCAGAGTGCTGGCCAGTAGCACCAGGTGAAGACTGGCATGGGTTTGTTGATGCTGATGCCGACCATATGTTCCTCGACCCGGTGAAAGTGACCATTCTGACGCCGGGGATGGATGAGCAGGGAACTATGAGCGAAGAGGGGATACCCGCTGCGCTGGTGGCGAAATTCCTTGATGAACGCGGTGTCGTCGTGGAGAAAACGGGCCCGTATAATCTGTTGTTCCTGTTCAGTATTGGTATTGATAAAACCCGGGCGATGGGTCTCCTACGTGGACTAACGGAATTTAAACGTTCGTACGATCTGAATTTACGCGTTAAAAACATGCTGCCGGATCTGTATGCTGAGGACCCCGATTTTTATCGCACTATGCGTATTCAGGATCTGGCCCAGGGAATCCATCGATTGATCCGCCAACACGATCTCTCCGGGTTGATGCTGCGGGCATTCGACACGTTGCCGGAAATGAAAATGACACCTCATCAGGCCTGGCAGCGTCAAATTAAAGGTGACGTCGAAACTGTCACTCTTGATCAATTGGTGGGGCGAGTTTCCGCCAATATGATCTTGCCTTATCCTCCTGGTGTCCCGCTGCTGATGCCCGGAGAAATGATCACAGAAAAAAGCCGGTCAGTACTCGATTTCCTGCTGATGCTGTGCTCGGTGGGGCAGCGCTACCCTGGATTTGAAACCGATATCCATGGCGCTAAGTTGGGTGAGGACGGCGTGTATCGTGTGAGAGTCCTGAAAATGGCATAACGACTTGCCGGAACCCGTTGCGCACGAGTAACGTGCTGAGAGAAAAATTAAAGAGGCGAAGAACATGCTGGGGTTAAAACAGGTTCACCATATTGCCATTATTGCGACAGACTACAGGGCCAGTAAGGCATTTTACTGCGATGTATTAGGTTTCACGTTAATAAGTGAAGCCTACCGGGAAGAACGTGACTCCTGGAAAGGCGATCTGGCGCTGAACGGCCAGTACGTGATTGAGCTTTTTTCTTTTCCTTTCCCACCCTGTCGCCCCAGTAGACCGGAAGCCTGTGGTTTACGCCATCTGGCGTTCAGCGTCGAGGATGTGGAAACGTCGATCGCGCATCTTGAAGCCCATCATGTGAAATGTGAGCCGGTGCGCATCGATCCCTTTACCGGTAAACGCTTTACGTTTTTTAACGATCCAGACGGATTACCGCTTGAACTGTACGAGCTGTAAGGCTTGTCATTGTGGCTTTAGCCCGGTAACGTGACGGGCAATGCTATTGTAAGCAATCATCATGACGACACTTACGCTGAACACTTCACTTCTGAACACTAACGCGATCCTCGTCGCCTTTAGCGGCGGGCTGGATTCCACCGTATTGCTGCATCAGTTGGTGCTGTGGCGAGCGCTGCATCCTGATGTCGCTATACGCGCAATCCATATTCATCACGGATTAAGCCCGCACGCAGACAGTTGGGTACAGCACTGTGAGTCGGTATGTGCGCAGTGGCAGGTGCCGCTGGTGGTTGAACGGGTCCATCTTGAGGATGATGGCCTGGGCATCGAAGCGCAGGCGCGACGCGCACGCTATCAGGCCTTTGCGCAGACGCTGCTGCCTGGAGAGGTGCTGATGACCGCTCAGCATCTGGACGATCAATGTGAGACATTTTTGTTAGCGCTTAAGCGTGGCAGCGGTCCTGCCGGACTTTCCGCCATGGGGGAAAACTCGCCGTTCGCCGGAACCCAACTGATTCGACCGTTGCTGGCGCAAACGCGAGAGGCGCTTGAAACATGGGCGCGCCAGCATGAATTACGCTGGATCGAAGATGAAAGTAATCAGGATGACGCCTACGATCGCAATTTCCTCAGATTGCGCGTTACTCCATTGCTCCAACAGCGCTGGCCGCACTTCGCGCAAGCCACGGCTCGTAGCGCTGCGCTGTGCGCTGAGCAGGAGAGCTTACTGGATGAACTGCTGGCCAGCGATTTAGCCAACTGCGTTACGGCGCAAGGTACACTCTTGCTCGGGCCATTAATGACGATGAGTACCGTACGGCGTGCTGCGCTGCTTCGTCGCTGGCTGGCAGGATTAAATGCACCGATGCCTTCCCGTGATGCGTTAGAACGTATCTGGCAGCAAGTCGCGTTGGCACGTGAGGACGCATCGCCCTGTTTTCGCCTTGGTGAGTATGACGTCCGCCGTTATCAGTCGCAGCTGTGGTGGGTGAAATCCGTGAACGGGCAAAGTGAAAGTGTCATCCCGTGGTCATGCTGGCAAACGCCGTTGGCGCTACCTGCTGGATTGGGCGAGGTACAGCTTATCGCTACGGGTGAGCTGCGTATGCCGCGTGCGGATGAACCCGTTAGTATTCGTTTTAAAGCGCCTGGGTTATTGCATATTGTCGGGCGTAACGGTGGGCGTAAGCTTAAAAAAATCTGGCAGGAGCAGGGTATTCCTCCCTGGCGGCGAGATACCACGCCATTACTGTTTTATGGTGACACGCTGATTGCGGCAGCAGGGGTTTTTGTCACGCGGGAAGGGGCGGCGGTAGATGAAGAAGGCGTGAGTCTGATGTGGCATGACTGATGGCGCTGTGCTTATCAGGCCTACGTATCGCATGGAAAGTAGGCCGGATAAGGTGCAAGAAAGGTTAAGATTCGCTGACGACCACGGTACCGATTTGCGGGTGACTGAAACTGGCAATTTTGTCGAGGCGAAGCTCACGGGTTTCACCCGAGACATCGGCGACCAGATATTCCACATTTTTGCGTGAAACCAGGTCATTTGCTTTTGCCTGTAGAACTTCGCCATCTTTGAGCGCCAGCGTCAGTAACAAATGGTGCTGGCAGGCGAGTTCAAGATTGTCGTAATCATCACAGTTGATGGGTTGATACGTTTCATTCATTGACATAATCGCTCACCAGTAAGTTCGCGGCAGCATAGGCCGCCTTTTCCCTGACCGACTCTGAAAGGGCGCTGTCTGCCGCCACTTCATTAAGTACCTTCAATACGCAACCCAGCGCATCCGGGACATACCCTAAGTCTCCGCTGGCGATTTCCGCGTACCGCTTGCGTATTAACTCACAATATTTTTCCACATGCCCTCCTGTCAGCACTCTGACTTAACCGTGGATGCAAGTCTAAGCCTACGAAGATAAACTCTGTTTAGCAAGGTGACTATACCATACTCATTCAAGCAATATCAGCGCCTTGATGGACGGTACACACGTTAGTCGTTAGCAGCCTTTTGCCGCCGTTTTCGCTACAATGGCAGCCTGATTCAAAAGGAGTTTTCCCATGGCGCTTAAAGCGACAATCTATAAAGCCGTCGTCAACGTAGCGGATCTCGACCGCAACCAGTTTCTTGACGCGACATTGACGCTGGCGCGTCACCCTTCAGAAACCCAGGAACGCATGATGTTGCGCCTGCTGGCCTGGATTAAATATGCCGATGAACGGCTGCAGTTCACGCGTGGCCTGAGCGCGGAAGACGAGCCTGAAGCATGGCTGCGTAACGATCATCTGGGCATCGATCTTTGGATTGAGCTGGGTCTGCCGGATGAGCGCCGTATTAAAAAAGCCTGTAACCAGTCTGGCGAGGTTGCTCTGTTTGCCTACAACAGCCGTGCGGCTCAGATCTGGTGGCAGCAAAACCAGAACAAATGTGCGCAGTTTAAAAATCTCACCGTGTGGTATCTGGATGATGAACAGCTGGCGCAACTGAGTGATTTTGCTGGTCGTACAATGGCGCTGCAGGCAACTATCCAGGACGGTGCTATCTGGCTGTCCGACTCTCAGAACAATCTGGAAATTCATCTGACCGCGTGGCAGCCGCGTTGATGATTGTTATCTCCCGAAACGTCTCTATCCCTGACAATGAGCTGGAAATCACGGCGATTCGGGCACAGGGCGCGGGCGGTCAGCACGTTAACAAGACCTCAACGGCTATTCATTTGCGCTTTGACATTCGGGCATCCAGCCTGCCAGAGTATTACAAGGAACGCCTGTTAGCTGCCAGCCATCATCTGATCAGCGGCGAGGGTGTCATTATTATTAAGGCTCAGGAATACCGTAGCCAGGAGTTGAACCGGGAAGCGGCAATATCCCGGCTGGTGGCGGTGATTAAAGAATTAACCGCAGTGCAGAAAAGTAGGCAGGCCACGCGCCCGACACGCGCTTCAAAAGAGCGCAGATTGTCATCGAAGGCGCAAAAGTCCACGGTGAAGGCACTGCGCGGGAAAGTTCGTCGTCCACAGGACTGACGGATAGGAATACAATATTGAGAAGGAATCTGTGGTGAAAACAGCAATACTGTCATTAGCAGCTGTATTTACACTCTTTGCCTTGATCGGCTGTAACAATCGCTCTGAAGTTGATGTTCTGCAACCGACGCAAGCGGCAGAATTAAAACCGATGCAGCAAAGCTGGCGTGGCATCTTGCCGTGCGCGGACTGCGAAGGGATTGAAACCTCTTTGTTCCTCGAAAAAGATGGAACATGGGTCATGAACGAACGCTATCAGGGCGTACGTGATGAGCCGTCCTCTTTTGCCTCTTATGGCACCTGGGAACGCACGGCTGACAAGCTGGTGCTGACCGACAGCAAAGGTGAAAAGTCGTTCTATCGGGCAAAAGGCGAGGCGTTGGAAATGCTCGATCGTGAAGGCAATCCGATTGAGTCGCAGTTTAACTACACCTTACAGCCGGTTTCTGCCAGCCTACCGGTGACGCCAATGCCGATGCGGGGAATGTACTTCTACATGGCTGACGCGGCAATTTTTACCGACTGTGCAACGGGTAAACGGATGCCGGTAGCAAACAATGCCCAGCTTGAGCGTGATTATTTGACCGCACGCACGGAAGAGGGGCAGTCGGTACTACTGACACTTGAAGCGCATTTCACGCAGGAAGCGAACCCGGACACGGGAGAGAAGGTGAAAACGTTGATGGCGGATAAAGACGCGAAATTTATCCCCGGTAAAGCGTGTAATTAATCGATAAAAAAAGGCCCTGATAATCAGGGCCTTTTGCTGGTATTAACCCTTAATGGCTTTGACCAGGTAGTCGACGATGTCGCCGGTTTTAATCAGCTGTTTCTCGCCGTTACGACGGTATTTGTATTCGATATCGTCGTTGTCGAGGTTACGGTCGCCCAGCACGATGGTGTGCGGAACGCCGATCAGTTCCATATCGGCAAACATCACGCCCGGACGTTCTTTACGATCGTCCATCAGCACTTCGATACCCTGTGCACGCAGTTCTGCGTACAGCTTCTCAGCCAGTTCCTGCACACGGTAGGATTTGTGCATGTTCATTGGCAGAATAGCGACCTGGAACGGTGCGATGGCGTCTGGCCATACAATGCCGCGATCGTCAAAGTTCTGCTCAATAGCGGCAGCAACCACGCGAGTCACCCCGATACCGTAGCAGCCCATGGTCAGAATCTGATTACGGCCATCTTCACCCTGAACGGCAGCTTTCATCGCTTCAGAATACTTGGTACCCAGCTGGAAGATGTGGCCCACTTCGATACCGCGTTTGATCATCAGCGTACCTTTGCCGTCCGGGCTCGGGTCGCCGGCGACTACGTTACGGATGTCAGCAACTTCAGGGGTAGCTACGTCACGATCCCAGTTGATACCGAAATAGTGTTTACCGTCGATATTGGCGCCGGCGGCAAAATCACTCATTACCGCAACGGTACGGTCGATAACCACCGGAATCGGCATGTTCACCGGACCAAGAGAACCTGGACCTGCTTTCACGACGGCACGGATTTCTTCTTCAGTAGCAAAAGTCAGCGGGCTGGCAACCTGCGGCAGTTTTTCTGCTTTGACTTCGTTCAGTTCGTGATCGCCGCGAACCAGCAGCGCAACCAGCGGGTAGCTGCTGCCTTCAACCGCTTTCACCAGCAGGGTTTTAACGGTTTTTTCAATTGGCAGATTAAACTGCTCAACCAACTCGGCGATGGTTTTCGCATTCGGTGTGTCAACCAGCGTCATTTCCTGAGTGGCGGCTGCGCGGGGTTCTTTCGGCGCAACGGCTTCAGCAAATTCGATGTTGGCAGCAAAATCCGAGCTGTCGGAGAACACCACATCATCTTCGCCGCTCTGTGCCAGCACCTGGAATTCGTGAGAGGCGCTACCGCCGATAGAGCCGGTATCCGCCTGTACTGCGCGGAAATCCAGGCCCATACGGCTGAAGATTTTGCTGTACGCAGCATACATCGCGTCGTAAGTTTCCTGCAGAGATTCCTGAGAAGTATGGAAAGAGTACGCATCTTTCATCAGGAATTCGCGGGAACGCATCACGCCGAATCGTGGGCGAACTTCGTCACGGAATTTGGTCTGGATCTGATAGAAGTTCAGCGGCAGCTGTTTGTAAGAGCTCAGCTCATTACGGATCAGGTCGGTGATGACTTCTTCATGCGTTGGGCCGAGTACGAATGAACGATCGCCACGGTCTGCGATACGCAGCAGTTCCGGGCCGTACTGTTCCCAACGACCGCTCTCTTCCCACAGTTCAGAAGGCTGAACGACCGGCATCAACACCTCGATCGCACCGGCGTTATTCATTTCTTCACGCACGATGTTTTCGACTTTTTTCAGGACGCGCACGCCGGTCGGCAGCCAGGTGTATAACCCGGAGGCCAGCTTGCGGATCATCCCGGCGCGCAGCATCAGCTGGTGGCTGATGACTTCGGCGTCGGCAGGTGTCTCCTTCAGAGTGGAGAGCAGATATTGGCTAGTACGCATGTTGTTACGGTTCCAGTTGAACGATCGAACAGGCTGGATGCCAGCCTGACACAAAAAAAGTGGTTTAGTTTACCAGCGAGAAAGGGATGTCAAAAGAGAAGGGCACGAAATTAGCGGGGTTCAAGCGCAAAGACTTCAAAACCTTCTTCCGTTACGCGCCAGCGCACATTGAAATCGTGTAGCCAGACGGCATACGCTTTGCCTGTCTCTTCACCCTTACGATACGCAGGACGTGGGTCCTGTGCCAGTACTTCGCCGATAAATGTTTTCAGCAATGGATAACGTTTTTCCAGCGTCAGAAGCTGTTGTTCAACCTCTGTAGTGAAACTTACCGCCATTTCGGCAACCGGCGCATGCTGCGCGTAGCTGGCAGTGGCGTCAGGTAGTGCTTCTGCAAATGGCAGATAAGGTTTGATGTCGACCACCGGCGTTCCGTCGACCAGGTCCAGACTACCCAGTTGCAGAATGACGCTCTCTTTGTGGCAGACAATCTCTTTTAACTCAACCAGCGACATCCCGACAGGGTTAGGACGAAAGGTCGAACGCGTGGCAAATACGCCCATTCTGGCGTTGCCGCCAAGACGAGGAGGGCGCACGGTGGGTCGCCATCCGCCTTCCATTGTCTGGTGAAAAACAAAAATCACCCACAAATGGCTGAATGCTTCCAGGCCGCGAACAGCATCGGCCTGGTTATAGGGCGCGAGCAAATGCAGTTCGCCGTTGGCGCTTTTCACCAGACCCGGCTGGCGTGGGACTGCGAACTTTTCTTTATAAGGAGAGCGGATAACGCCTATTTGCTCGAACTGAAAATGACTCATTTAGACGAAATATTCAGGGCAGAACCAATGCAAACCGCCTGACGATAGCAGCCCGGCGTCCCGCTGGTCACTTCGCAACTGTGCAGCAATACCGCATTGGCTTTCATTTTGGATGCGTTTATCTGCATGCGTTTGCGTGCGGTTGGAATACTCGGAGGGGAATCCTGGTTTGATGCCTGGCAGGATTCTCCACTCACTTCGCCAAGATCGCGGAAGGGTTTACCGACCAGATCTTCTGCGTTGGTGATAATTCTGACCGGCGTCGCGCGCGGTGCTTTTGGTTTTTCCGGCTCCGCTTTTGGCGGGGTAGCGGTGCTTTGAACGGGTTCAACAGGGGATCTGCTTAACATAGAACAGCCGCTCAGCATGAGTGCTACTAAACAGATCGGTAAAGCACGCATAATATTTCCTCAATGAATGATCTAAACGTCAGATATTGAATCAGGTGCTTGCATAAATGACAAGACGGGCAAGCGCCCGTCCTGATGATATTACAGATTGTGAAAACAGCCTAAAATTACCAGCCTTTAACAGCACCGCCGTTGAAGACTTTGTTTGCCGCTTCGTAAACTTCATCTGACTGGTATGCTTCAACGAATTTCTTCACGTTCTCAGCATCTTTATTGTCTTCACGCGTCACGATCAGGTTTACGTACGGGGAATCTTTATCTTCAACAAAGATACCGTCTTTTGCCGGAGTCAGGCCAATCTGGCTGGCATAGGTGGTGTTGATGACTGCCAGTGCGATTTGCGCGTCGTCCAGTGAGCGTGGCAGCTGTGGCGCTTCCAGTTCAACCAGCTTCAGGTTTTTCGGGTTTTCAATCACGTCCAGCGCGGTCGGCAGCAGGCCAACGCCATCTTTCAGTTTAATCAAACCGACTTTTTGCAGCAGCAGCAGGGAACGACCGAGGTTAGTCGGGTCGTTTGGAATAGCGACCTGAGAGCCATCCTGTAGTTCATCCAATGATTTGATTTTTTTGGAGTAGCCTGCAATCGGATAAACAAAGGTATTGCCTACGGCAACCAGTTTGTAACCACGATCTTTGATCTGCTGATCCAGGTACGGTTTGTGCTGGAAGGCGTTAGCATCGATATCGCCTTTGCTCAGCGCTTCATTGGGCAGGACATAGTCGTTGAAGGTTACCAGTTCAACATCCAGACCGTATTTTTCTTTAGCCACTTTCTGTGCGACTTCAGCAACCTGCTGCTCTGCGCCAACGATAACACCCACTTTGATGTGGTTAGGATCTTTTTCATCCTGGCCACAACCCACAAGTGCCAGAGAACCGATCAGGGCTCCAACTGCCGCAAAGGTTTTGAATTTGAACGCCATGCTTATTTCCTTTTCTTAATGAGTTTTTAGTGTTGTGTGTAACGTTATTTGTGCGTGACAGCCCGGACGATGCGATCGCCGGATAACTGAATTAAATAAACCAGAACGACGAGCAATACCAGTACTGTATTCATTACGGTAGCGTTATACCCAATGTAGCCATACTGATAGCCAATCTGGCCAAGACCGCCGGCACCGACGGCACCGCCCATCGCCGAGTAACCGACCAGGGTAATCAGGGTAATCGTTGCTGCATTGACCAGCCCTGGCAGCGCTTCTGGCAGTAATACCTTACGCACGATCTGCAACGGCGTAGCGCCCATCGCACGGGAGGCCTCAATCAGCCCGGTCGGGATTTCCAGCAGGGCGTTTTCCACCATACGAGCAATAAATGGCGCGGCGCCGACGGTCAGCGGGACGATAGCGGCCTGCAGCCCGATAGAGGTGCCCACGATCATGCGGGTGAACGGAATCATCCACACCAGCAAAATAATGAACGGGATGGAACGGAAAATGTTAACCAGCGCAGAAAGTGTACGGTACAACTTCGCGTTCTCAATGATTTGTCCTGGACGCGTCACGTACAGCAGTACGCCCACGGGCAGGCCAATCACAAAGCCAAAAAAACCGGACACAAAGGTCATTGCCAGCGTTTCCCATACGCCGCGAACCAGCAGCCAAATCATCGGCTCAGACATAACCCAGTACCTCTACTTTTACGTGGTGTTCCTGCAACCAGCTAATGGCTGCTTGTGTATCTTCTTGTGTACCGTGCATTTCAGTCAGCATGATGCCGAACTTCACGCCGCCGGCGTAATCCATCTGCGCGCTAATAATGTTGTTATTCACATTGAAGCGACGGGCCGTCTCAGAGAGCAATGGCGCATCGACCGAATGACCGGTGAATTCCATACGCAGCATCGGTACGCTGTCGGCTTCCGGCTCTGCTTTTAAACGTTCCTGATAATCTTCCGGGATATCCAGGTGCAGCGTGGACTGGATAAATTTCTGTGCCAGCGGCGTTTTCGGATGAGAGAAAACTTCGCTGACGGTGTCTTGCTCAATCAGTTCACCATTACTGATGACCGCCACGCAGTCGCAAATACGTTTTACAACGTCCATCTCGTGAGTAATCAGCAGAATGGTGAGTCCCAGACGACGGTTGATATCTTTCAGTAATTCGAGAATCGAGCGGGTCGTCGCTGGGTCGAGGGCGCTGGTGGCTTCATCGCACAGCAACACTTTGGGATTACTTGCCAGAGCACGGGCGATCGCCACACGTTGCTTCTGACCACCGGAAAGGTTAGCCGGGTAGCTGTCGTGTTTGTCGCCCAGGCCAACCAAATCCAACAGTTCCGTCACACGACGTTTAATCTCTTCCTTTGGCGTGTTATCCAGCTCCAGCGGCAGCGCAACGTTGCCAAAAACAGTACGGGAGGAGAGCAGGTTAAAGTGCTGGAAAATCATGCCAATTTGACGACGCGCTTTAGTCAGCTCTGACTCTGAAAGCGTCGTCAGCTCCTGACCGCCGACCTGAACGCTACCTTCAGTTGGGCGCTCGAGCAGGTTTACGCAGCGAATGAGTGTGCTTTTACCGGCACCGGAGGCACCAATAACGCCATAAATCTGTCCGGCAGGAACATGCAGGCTTACATTGTTTAGCGCCTGAATGGTGCGAGTCCCCTGCAGGAACACTTTGGTGATATTCAAAAGTTTAATCATTGGTTATTTATTATCGTAATTAAGTTAGCCGTGGCATTTTCGTCTGTCTGATACGGTCGACGCCGTCAACAAGATGGATGTTAAGGCATCCAGACGTCTAAATCAATCGGGCTTTGCACGATGAGCACTTTCTTGCCCGCCGAAACATGCGATACTAGAGCAACATGCCTTATTCAGGAGCTATAAAAGGTGGCAAAGTCTGTACCCGCAATTTTTCTCGACCGTGACGGCACTATTAATGTGGACCACGGCTACGTCCATGAGATCGACGAGTTCGAATTTATCGACGGTGTCATTGATGCTATGCGTGAACTTAAAAAGATGGGTTATGCGCTGATTGTCGTGACGAACCAGTCTGGTATTGCCCGTGGCAAATTTACCGAGGCACAATTCGAAACGTTAACGGAATGGATGGATTGGTCATTGGCCGATCGCGATGTTGATCTGGATGGTATCTATTATTGTCCTCATCATCCGCAGGGCACAGTCGAAGAGTATCGGCAGGTCTGCGACTGCCGTAAACCGCATCCGGGCATGTTGATCTCCGCCCGCGACTTTCTGCACATCGATATGGCAGCTTCTTATATGGTGGGCGACAAAATAGAAGATATGCAGGCGGCGACAGCTGCAAATGTAGGAACGAAGGTATTAGTGCGCACAGGCAAGCCAGTCACTCCGGAAGCAGAAAATGCGGCAGATTTAGTGCTAAATAGTCTGGCAGACCTGCCAATGGCGATAAAAAAGCAGCAAAAGTAAGCGTTATGGATAAAAGGTGAGCGGTTGAAACAAAAATGCATTTTTCCGCTTGTCTTCCTGAGTCGACTCCCTATAATGCGCCTCCATCGACACGGCGGATGTGAATCACTTCACACAAACAGCCGGTTCGGTTGAAGAGAAAAACCTGAAAATAAGAGGTTGACTCTGAAAGAGGAAAGCGTAATATACGCCACCTCGCGACAGAGCGCTAAAGCGCGTCGCAACTGCTCTTTAACAATTTATCAGACAATCTGTGTGGGCACTCGAAGATACGGATTCTTAACGTCGCAAGACGAAAAATGAATACCAAGTCTCTGAGTGAACATACGTAATTCATTACGAAGTTTAATTCACGAGCATCAAACTTAAATTGAAGAGTTTGATCATGGCTCAGATTGAACGCTGGCGGCAGGCCTAACACATGCAAGTCGAACGGTAGCACAGAGGAGCTTGCTCCTTGGGTGACGAGTGGCGGACGGGTGAGTAATGTCTGGGAAACTGCCCGATGGAGGGGGATAACTACTGGAAACGGTAGCTAATACCGCATAACGTCGCAAGACCAAAGAGGGGGACCTTCGGGCCTCTTGCCATCGGATGTGCCCAGATGGGATTAGCTAGTAGGTGGGGTAACGGCTCACCTAGGCGACGATCCCTAGCTGGTCTGAGAGGATGACCAGCCACACTGGAACTGAGACACGGTCCAGACTCCTACGGGAGGCAGCAGTGGGGAATATTGCACAATGGGCGCAAGCCTGATGCAGCCATGCCGCGTGTATGAAGAAGGCCTTCGGGTTGTAAAGTACTTTCAGCGAGGAGGAAGGGGATGTGGTTAATAACCGCATTCATTGACGTTACTCGCAGAAGAAGCACCGGCTAACTCCGTGCCAGCAGCCGCGGTAATACGGAGGGTGCAAGCGTTAATCGGAATTACTGGGCGTAAAGCGCACGCAGGCGGTCTGTCAAGTCGGATGTGAAATCCCCGGGCTCAACCTGGGAACTGCATCCGAAACTGGCAGGCTAGAGTCTTGTAGAGGGGGGTAGAATTCCAGGTGTAGCGGTGAAATGCGTAGAGATCTGGAGGAATACCGGTGGCGAAGGCGGCCCCCTGGACAAAGACTGACGCTCAGGTGCGAAAGCGTGGGGAGCAAACAGGATTAGATACCCTGGTAGTCCACGCCGTAAACGATGTCGACTTGGAGGTTGTGCCCTTGAGGCGTGGCTTCCGGAGCTAACGCGTTAAGTCGACCGCCTGGGGAGTACGGCCGCAAGGTTAAAACTCAAATGAATTGACGGGGGCCCGCACAAGCGGTGGAGCATGTGGTTTAATTCGATGCAACGCGAAGAACCTTACCTACTCTTGACATCCACGGAATTTAGCAGAGATGCTTTAGTGCCTTCGGGAACCGTGAGACAGGTGCTGCATGGCTGTCGTCAGCTCGTGTTGTGAAATGTTGGGTTAAGTCCCGCAACGAGCGCAACCCTTATCCTTTGTTGCCAGCGGT